>CAZPDN010000141.1:0-1508 GCA_964585435.1 uncultured Gammaproteobacteria bacterium | reverse complement strand
CTCGAAACGTATATGTTCAAAGCGTCTCACCAGCATCACCTGCAGAAAAAGCAGGTCTGCGCACGGACGATATGCTCACGCAGGCTGTAACAACTTCAACTACAAAACCGATTCAGATTGATTCCATTGATGACCTCACCACTATCACCTCACAAAACGCTGGTAAACCCGTTACATTTACTGTTGTTCGAAATGATAAAAAGCTCGAAAAGACCCTAACCCCTCGAAAAAACCCACCAAAGGGCGAGGGAGCACTTGGAATTGGAATAACATCGTATGTTCTTAAAAGATATTCGCCACTTCAGGCTCCATACCATGGACTCAAGGAAAGCGCCCATATCACGTTCGAGATTGGAAAAGGGCTTGTTGACTCACTCGTGAGGCTCTTTACCATGCAAAAGCAACAAGGTGAAATTGCGGGCCCAATTGGCATCGCACAGCTCACGTCCCAAGCAGCACAACAAGGACTTAATCCACTTCTCCAGCTCATCGGTCTTTTGTCGCTCAACCTTGCCGTTTTAAACATTCTGCCGTTTCCTTCAATCGATGGAGGACGTCTACTCTTTGTTATTATCGAGGCTGTTACAAAGAAAAAAGTGCCTACAGATTTTGAGCATAAACTCAATCTCATTGGTTTTTCGCTCCTCATTGGTCTTCTCGTTCTTGTAACAGTTCATGATATTATCAAGCTGTTCTGATGACATCACCACGATACGTCAATATTGCAATTGGTAGCACATCTGGAGCAGGGGCGACGACACTGCTTCACGCGCTGAAACCCCGGGGGTTGTATGGGTTATCCACAGGCCAAATTATGCGCAAACTTGCGTCTTCGACGGATGATGTGCATAATCCACTTGCCGAAAACCTCTCACCCCTTATTCATAGACAGACAGATGAGCACGTGCACGAATTGCTCGCCTCCGGAGAGCCGTGCATCATTGAAGGTTGGCTTGCAGGTTTTGTTGCTCGCGATATTCCTCACACGCTAAAAGTACTTGTTACTCTTTCGGATCATGACCTTAAAGTTCAGAGGTTTGCAAAGCGAGAAGGAATCTCACTCAAACAAGCTGAACACTACATCAAGGAGCGAGATGAAAAGAACATGACTTTTTGGAAAAAAATGTATGGCACAGACTCATTTTGGGACCCAGATATGTATGATATGGTCATAGATACAGCTCGTCTCAAGCCTGAAGAAGAAGCACAACTGGTGCTCGAGAGATTCAACTCAAGCGTGCTATAATACATACATGAGACTTTCACAAAACTACATCAATGCCATAGATGAACAAACACGAGAATATGACTCTGCAAATCATGAGTTGCTCACCCATGCTGGATTCATAGACCAGACTGCCAGTGGTGTTTACACCCTTCTAGCCCCAGGCCTCCGTGTTGTTCAGAAGATTGAAAACATTATCCGAGATGAACTTAACAAGCTTGATGCACATGAAATACTCATGCCAGCACTTCAGCCAAAAGCATTATGGGACACAACAAAAAGA
>CAZPDN010000140.1:0-1580 GCA_964585435.1 uncultured Gammaproteobacteria bacterium | reverse complement strand
ATACTGCCTTGTTGTAGTCGTCTTCGTCTGATGCCTCAAGATCTTGTAGAGCTTTTTCGGCTCGCTCGAGTGCGCTTGTATCCCCCATGGCCAGCTGTGCACTTGCAAGAATTTCCTGGAAATTTGCAAGGACTCCAGGTCTGTTTTGTGTATGATGTGGTCGCGATGATTGCTCCTCAACAGCTTTTTGATATGATTCAAGAGCCTCATCATTCATGCCCAGCTCTGACTGAACTTTTCCTAGGTTGAGGTAAGGGATGGAGACTGAAACGGCGGGTTTTGTGGCAATTGCCACGGATGCCTGAGCTGTATGCAGAGCTTGAAGAAGGTATGAGGCGCGTCCATTCTCTGGGGTGCCTGTGTGATCTGCGAGGTGGCGAAGCGTAATCGTTCGTGAACACAGTGTTTCTGCAGCTCCGTACATGTCCCCCTCTTGTACATATGAGTCAAAAGCTTCATCCGCCTGCGCAAGCGCCTTGAGGAAATCCTGCTCATGCTCACGCGTCTGTTCTGCTTGCAAGTGGGTTGAGTGTGCTGGTGTTGTGGTCATGGGAATAGTATATCATTTCGCCAATAAATTTGCGATCTTTCGAGCAAGAACAATTCCATTGTTTACATTTCTATCCTCTGGGTATACCTGTGATGTATTGGCAAGAAATACATTGGGCCCAATAGCATGCTTGGGCATGCGTTTGGAATATAGTCCACTATATATAGGTGTGGCAAATGGATTGCGAGCCAGTTGCCAACTCTTGACCATTCTTTTAGAAAAATGAGGAAATATTTTTTTCAGATCTTTAGTATAGAGGTTGTAGACCTCCTGCTCGCTCATGGTGTAAATCGGATCAGAAGGTGATAGATAGTTGAAAATATACATTACTCGTGATCCTTTGTAATGTGATGAAGGGACGAGGTTTGTATGTTCGATACATCCGATAAATGAAATATGTTCATCAAGGGCATTGAGCCAGTAGTATGGGCTAACTGACTCTGATAACTCCAGAATCATGCAGTTGATGGCCTGGTATTCTATTTTTTGCAGTGTGCTATCTAGTTTTGGAGGAATATTCGAATAAAGTTTTCTTAACACCGTGTTACTACCTGTGAAAACAAGCTTGTCATAGTTGTAAGAATGTTCGTTTGTCTTGACCCTAACACCTGAAGGAGTCGATGAAAATGCTTCAATGTTTTCATATCGAATAGCAACCCCCTTTTCACGGACAGCTTTTTCAAGCGCATCAAAAAAAGTATGAAACCCATTTTTAAAATACCCAAGCTTCTCACCCATTCCTTTTCGAGACCTTCCGCGTGGATTGATACGACCCCACAGAAATGTGGCAGGAATGTTGTCTGCGTGTGCTCCAAATTTCATGGTGAGTAGAGGTTTCCACACAACAGAATACAGTTTTTGAGCATGTAGTTTTGAAAAGAACTCTTGTATTGTCCATTTCTCAAGTCCTTTCCAATGTGAGCGCTTGATAAAATAGAGTGTTACCAAACCCATAAGTATTCTGTCATACAATGGCAGTGGGGAAAAAGAAAGAAGATCCAAAGGTGTTGTGAATGGATAGAGCTTATTC
>CAZPDN010000139.1:0-1581 GCA_964585435.1 uncultured Gammaproteobacteria bacterium | reverse complement strand
CAATACCATTTACTCCCAGATTCACGCGACCTCGATCATCAATCTCCAGGACGCGGACTTCGAGTTCTTGTCCTACAGACACAACATCCTTTGGGTCTTGGACAAAATTTTCAGAGAGCTTGGAAACGTGCACCAAGCCTTCTCGACCAGGCAGATATTCCACCATTGCGCCGATTGGCAACAATCGTGTGACTGGTCCTGTAAACACATCTCCCACATTCACCTCGCGGAAAATGTTTTGGATTGTGTCAATGGCACGCTGGACTTGAACCATGTCAACGCCGGCAACTGAAACAGTACCATCGTCTTCAATGTTGATGTCCGTCTGCGTATCAGCAATGATTTTCTTGATGTTCTTTCCCCCTGGGCCAATAATCTCGCCAATCTTGTCCTGAGGAGCTGTAATCTCAACCACCTTTGGAGCATATTGGGAAACATTCTGGCGAGCGTGCGGGATAGCAGTATCCATGACATCAAGCACTTGCATTCGAGCAGTGTGTGCTCGTTCAAATGTCTCTGCGATCATCTTTTGAGTCAGACCATCGTTTTTGACGTCCAATTGAATTGCAGTAATACCTGTTCGTGTACCTGCAACCTTGAAGTCCATATAGCCTCCAAAGTCTTCAATACCAGCAATGTCCGTGAGCAACACATAGTCATCATCGGATGAATAGATCAATCCAATTGATATACCTCCCACTGCCGCCTTCAAAGGCACACCTGCTGTCATAAGGGACAATGATGATCCGCATGTTGAAGCCATGGACGTTGATCCATTCGATGACAAGACCTCAGACACTACGTGAATAGCGTATGGAAACTCTTCTACAGAAGGAAGAACAGGCTCGATTGCCTTCTCGGCCAATGCGCCGTGTCCAATCTCTCGTCGACCTGGAGCTCCAAATCTACCTGTTTCTCCGTTTGAATATGGAGGTGAGATGTAATGATGCATGTATCTCTTGTCCTCTTCACCCTCAACGCTCTCAATAATTTGAGATAGGGATGTAGAACCAAGTGTTGTGATAGACATGACCTGAGTTGAACCTCTCTGGAAAACTGCTGAACCATGTGTTCGTGGCAGAATATCGATTTCAGCGGTAAGTTGTCGCAATTCATCAAGCTTTCGGCCATCTGATCGGACACCTTTCTCCTTGATATTCTTTCGAAGCTGAATCAACATTGCGTATTCAAGTGCTTCAGCAATTATTTTTGCCTCAGCATCGGGGTACGCCTCAGCATACGTTTTCATCAATGCCTGAAACTGTGCAAAATAATTTTCGTCTTCTGTTGCTCGCATTTCCAAAAGAGCTTGCACCTCATGCTCATATGATTGAGCAAAGTTTGCAAGAATTGTTTTGTATGCAGTGTTTTCAATAACCTCTTCTTTAGGCATTCCGCATTCAGCTCGCATGGAATCGATAAACTGTGCAATCTGCACGTTCACCTCATGAGCTTTCTCAATGGCCTGTAGAACCAGTGCCTCAGGAAGCTGAGCTGCCTTTGTCTCGATCATCACAACCTTTTTCATCGTTGATGCAACAACAAGTTCGAGTTGAGATTTTTTCTGTACCTCTTCGGTTG
>CAZPDN010000138.1:0-1619 GCA_964585435.1 uncultured Gammaproteobacteria bacterium | reverse complement strand
GTATTCTGGTGTTGGAGGAAATACGTAAAGATTGAGCCAGTTGAAGCCAAAGAATGCAAGAGCGGGAATGCCTGACAGGTATGATGTGAGGAACGGATAGAAATAGGCAAAAATGCCGTAGTACACCATAAAAGCTAGTGTTGCACTCGTTGCCCCGAAGAGACTCCCTTCAAGCAAGAATGGCCATCTGACATACCATTTTGTTGCGCCGATGAGTTGGAGCACTTCAATCTCATCCCGTTTAACTGCTATTTTGAAGGCTGTTGTGGCGAGCATGACTGTAATAGATATAAGCACAAGGAAGATAAACAATCCGAATGCGATGCGCCTCAGTATTGAAGTGAGTGTCACGAGCTTGTCTACGACAACTTCTTGATAATTCACTTCTTCGACAATCTTTTCATCTTTGACGTCTTGGGCGATTTCTGCCAGATATTGAGGTTTTGTAGCAAAGATTTCGAGGGAGGCGGGGAGCGACTGTGCTGAAACCATCTCCAGTAACAGAGGATTATCCTTGTTCAGATCCCGATAGATTTTCAAGGCCTGCTTTTGGGAAATGTATGTAACTGTGGTGGTTTTTGGGGAGGCTTCAACCTTGCGTTTGAGATTCAAGATATCTTGTTCTGATGCGTCAAGATCAAAATACACAATGACCTGGGGACGAGCCTCAACATATTCCAGCATGCCGTGGAAGAATGACGTTAGGTTAAAGAAGAACAAAGAGAGGAACATCGTGAAGAAGAGGATCATAAAGGTCCCAAGAGACTGGTATGGCGATCTTTTTATTGATGTAAGTACGTCATTCATAATTCGTATTTTGCGTGTTGTTTGTCATGAATAATTTCTCCATTGTTAAGTGTCATGACGCGCTTTTTGAAACTATTGACGATATCCACATTATGAGTTGCAATGAGTATCGTTTTTTCGCCCTCTAATTTCTTAAAAATCTTCATAATCTCCCATGTTGTTTTGGGGTCAAGATTGCCTGTGGGTTCGTCTGCGAGAATAATATTTCTGTTTCCAACAATAGCGCGAGCAATCGCAACCCTCTGAAGTTCCCCCGCTGAAAGTTGCACAGGAAACATCCCTATCTTGTGAGGAAGTCCAACAAGCTCAATAACTTCATGAACTTGATTGTGGATAAGATGCGATGGAAAGCCTGCAACTCGAAGTGCAAGCGCAATGTTTTCATAGACGTTTTTATCAAAGAGAATCTTGAAATCCTGAAAGACAACCCCAATAGATTGTCGTAGCTGTTGCGTGTGCTTGAAATGAGGATCCGAGACCTCTTCTCCTTCTACCACCACGGATCCATCCGTAGGTAGCACTGAGCGCAGAATCATGCGAAGAATTGTTGTTTTCCCTGCTCCTGACGGCCCCACTAAGAACACAAAATCATTGTCCGGAATGGTGAATGACGCATCTTTGAGAGCTATTGTGCCCGTAGGATATGACTTTGTGACATTATCAAATGTAATCATGTGTTTGAGGAAACGTCTATTTTGTGACTTCGATAAAGCCAACGTCCATGAGCCAGCCAACTTTATCAGATGCGAATGTTTCGCCATACACACGGACTTTTTTATTGACAAATTCGGAAAGGTCAACCGTGCTTGAGG
>CAZPDN010000137.1:0-1677 GCA_964585435.1 uncultured Gammaproteobacteria bacterium | reverse complement strand
ACTCTACCCACCCCTCGACAGAGACTATTGGGAAACTATGTTGCGTTCTGCACAACAGCCTCTCACACCCTTGCCCCAATCCTACTTTGTTCTCGTTTCTCGATTCAAACCATACAAAAAAATTGAAATGGCTCTTGATGCATTCAGGGGGATGGATGCACATCTCGTTGTAGTGGGAGATGGATCTCTGTTAGATACTGTGAAGCTCCAAGTGCGAGCTGGACACAATGTTGCGTTCCTTAAAAAGCTATCAGATGCGGAACTTGCATACGTGTATGCACATGCACAAGCTCTTATCATGCCTCAGGAAGAAGACTTTGGGTATACATCCTTGGAAGCTCAAGTCTGTGGTTGTGCGGTTATTGCATACAACAAAGGTGGCGCTACAGAAACCGTTTCACATGGCAAAACAGGGTATTTGTTTGATGAGCAAACACCCAAAGGCCTGCAAATTGCAATTGCAAATTTCCAAAAGCAAGCGTACACTGTAGAACGATATCTACAAAAAGGAGCTCATGAGGAGCTCGATAGGTTCGACAAAAACATGTTTAGTCGCAAACTAGAAAACATTATTCAATCTCACACATCATGAAGGCAGTCATATTTGCAGGAGGAGCAGGAACGCGCATGTGGCCATTATCTCGAAAAAATAGCCCAAAACAGTTCGAGCCCATGATTGATGGAAAATCTACAATCCAACTTCAAGTAAGTGTCATCAGCCAGAATTTTGAACCAAAGGACATATTTATCTCGACAGGAGCTGAATATGTCGATATCATCCGCAAACAATTACCCCAGATTCCTGCAGAAAATATTATTGGCGAACCATGTCGTCGAGATGTAGGAGCAGCTGTGGGGTTCATCTTTGGCATTTTTGCAAAGAAGTTTCCACGCGAGCCCGTACTGATTCTATGGAGTGATCATCTCATCAAACAACCAACTGAATTCATGTCTGCCATAATGTCTTGTCAGAACATTATCGAAAATGACCCCGACAGGATTATATTTGTAGGTCATGTTCCCCGCTTTGCCAGTGAGAATTTAGGCTGGATTGAATATGGTGATTCTGTTGAAACAGGTACAGAGATAGATATTCATTCATTTAAAGGCTTTAAATACAAACCTGACTCTGAAACAGCACAGAGATTTTATACAAGCGGACACCATGCGTGGAATCTAGGCTACTTTATGACCACACCTGCTTTTATGAATAGTTTGTTTCAAACATATGCTCCTGATGTTTATGAACATACATCTCGAATCGCTGGGGCGTATGATACACCCCGATTTCAAAGCGTACTCGAACAAGAATATCCCCTCATCCCAACAATTCACGTTGACAATGCAATATATGAAAAGATTGATGAATCTAAAGCATATGTTCTAAAAATCGATGTAGGTTGGTCTGACATTGGAGCGTGGGAAGCCCTCAAAGATGCTCTTGAAGATTCTCCAGAAGCAAACATAACTCAGGGAGAAGTGTATGTAGAGGAGGTCAAAGACTCAATCATCTATAACTACGAGTCTGGTAAGCTTGTCGTAGCACTTGATATGGAAGGTGTTGTCATCGTAAATACGCCGGATGCACTACTGGTGACAAGAAAGTCATCTGTTCCAAAAATATCTAAGCTCGTGAAAAATCTTGGAGAATCGAAGTATAAAGACCTTACCTAGACC
>CAZPDN010000136.1:0-1715 GCA_964585435.1 uncultured Gammaproteobacteria bacterium | reverse complement strand
ATCGGGAAAAGGGACATGGGACGACGTGGCAAGGTGATGCGATCCATCTTCGCGGTGATCCTCATCTATACACTGAGTCAGAAGTCGGTGATTCTGTGGATCGCGTGGTTCTTGACCACGACGATTTCAGAATACTTCTGACAGTGGGGGCAGCAATGCACCCACCACTTTTTCTTCTCAATTCACATATGTCTAACATGAGTTTATTCTCTTACTTAATCCCTATCATAGTTCTCTCAGATCTATTGATGAGTCACTTCATTTGACAATTTCGGTTGAATATAGTATATTATAGGCTGTCGTACCGAGGTCGACCAACAGCTGGTTGACTATAGAGAAAGGAACAGACAATGTTGACATTGGACTTTTGGATGGGAGTTGGATTTGGGATCTTGGCACTTACCCTGCTCAATCTCCTCATCCCGAGAGCCAACCAATATGATCCGGTCAATGATGGGCTCAAGCAACTCGTGATTGGGCCGGTCATCATGCTTATTGCCCTCCTCGCCTTCTGGTGAGGGGGGCACCCCCCCCTCTTCACTCTTTGTTAGCCAAAAAATTTTATTCTTATCTTGTTTGTACATACACTCCTTGACAACATCGCAAGGTGTAGTATATTATAGGTTGTCTAATCGCAGTTGACCTACAGCTGGTCAACCCACGAAAGGAACGTACAGTGGACATATTTTGGTATCTGCTCGGCATTGCTACCCCCCTTGTGGCGACTGGAACACTTGGGATTGTAGCTTCGATGACGGATAGCGTTAATGCCAAGGAGGACAGGCCAATTGCATCCAAGATGCTGATTGCTGGACTGTTCATCATCATCATCGCTTTCCTCGTCCGCTAGAAAGGGGGCAGAAATGCCCCCACCACTTTTTCTTCTCTCTTGACTTTCATTTCAAAAGTGTTCTATTATGAATACAGTATTATTAATTAGTGTAATTCACACAGTACTATGTCACAGAAGCACACTGCCTCACAGAGCACACATGCAGCAAAAGCTGGATTCACCCTCGTGGAGGTTCTTATCGTTGTTGCATTGATCGCAATTCTTGCAGTCATTGCTCTTGTTACAATTAATCCGTTCGAGGCACAAAAGCGAACTCGTGACGCCCGACGTCTGAAGGAGATCGGTACCATTCAAGGTATCATCGAGCAATACGTCGCGGACAATCCATCTGCCACAGGTTTTACAGCTGAAAGCACGGATAATGCTGGCGCAAATTCCTGCACCACATCCGGCTGGCTTGGGATAAACGTGTGTAACTATGCTAATACTATTCAGCATGATCCTCTCAACAGAACTGCTGAATATACCCTGACGGATGGAACATCCACTACAGGAGCACTGTACTATCAGGTTGCCATCGATGCTAACTTGAGATACAGAATCTGCGCACGACTTGAGTCTGCAGCTAACTCTGCAAAGTTGACGGAAGATGGAGTTGTCAACAACTTCTTCGAAGTCTATTCAAGCACAAACGCACCAGCCTGTTCAGAACAGAGGTCCACGTGCTCAATCAACCCCGCTTCACAGCGGGGTTTTTTGTGTATACTACGATACATGTCCCGCACGAAACACCTCGAATATAGCCTCGTTTTTTTCAGCTTCTGGCTGTTCTTTCTACTTTTACAAAGCTCAAGCATCTATGGTGGTGATGCGGGGGATATGGTGACCGCATCTCTGACAGGCAGTACTGCACATCCACCTG
>CAZPDN010000135.1:0-1716 GCA_964585435.1 uncultured Gammaproteobacteria bacterium | reverse complement strand
CTTGGTGCACTTGAAGAAGGCGTTATAGACGAGGCGGAAACAATCGAGGACAACGGATTCATCCAAGCTGGACCAATACGCTTTCACAATTGGTACTACACAAAATATGGGAAAACAGATAGTAACGTGGACGTTCGCAAGGCCCTGCAACGGTCAAATGATATTTACTTCTACCGCATCGGAGAGAAGCTTACACCCGAAAAAATCAAAAGCTGGTCACACATATTTGGTCTAGGTAAAAAGTCAGGCATAGAGCTCCCCGAGGCTCAAGGAAGTGTCCCATCCGACTTCTGGAAACGAGAGGTTGTCGGCGAGAAGTGGTTTACAGGAGACACATACAACCTGTCTATCGGCCAAGGCTACCTTCTCACTACTCCCCTGCAAATCACCCGCGCTACTGCCACAATTGCCAACAACGGCAAGCTTTGCAAACCAACTCTCCTCAAAGCATCCGCCT
This sequence comes from uncultured Gammaproteobacteria bacterium, assembly GCA_964585435.1. GTDB lineage: Bacteria > Patescibacteriota > Microgenomatia > UBA1406 > HO2-37-13b > 2-02-FULL-43-11-A. The sequence goes on along the minus strand of CAZPDN010000135.1, from coordinate 1,259 downwards.
CCGAAAACAAAGACATCCAAACTCCACTGGTCTGCAAGGATCTATCCTTATCAGAAAAATCACTCAAGGCCGTTCAAGAAGGTATGCTTCGAGCATGTCAATCCGGTGGAACAGGATGGCCATTCTTCTCATTCAACATACACGGTAATCCAGTTCAAGTAGGGTGCAAAACTGGAACCGCAGAAGCCCACATAGCCCATACTCGTCCGTATGCTTGGTTTACCGTTTATGCCCCGTATGACAATCCAGAGATAGCTCTCACCGTCCTTGTTGAAGACGCGGGCGAAGGATCCGAAATAGCGGCTCCAATAGCAAAACACATTCTCACTGAATACTTTGAGCAGATCCTTCCTCCCAACACAGGTCAAAACATAGCGACCCCCACACCCCAATCGACCCAAAAAGAAGAAATCCTAAGAGAATAATTTATTTTCTGGCAAACAAACCGGGCAAAACACGCACGGAGTCTCCGTCAAATTGATAAGAAATTCTGTCTGACGTGATAGGCATGAACGCCTTCAACAGCCCTCCAATACATCGAATAGTTTCGACGACAGGTGCAAGCACCTTCTGTTTCGCACCCACATCTTCTCGAATCTTCCAAGGCTCTGTTGTATTGAGATACGCATCAGCTCCAGAAACCAAAGCCCATACAGATTCAAGAGCAGAGTCAAAACGGAGGGCTTCAATGTGCTGTTCATATTTTAGTGTCATTTCTGCACACAAAGCCTGCAAGGTCAATCCATCCTGAGATGTGTTTTTTTCTTCAAATACCATTCCTTCTGCTAATTTTGCGGTTCGTGAGACAAGATTACCCAAGCCATTTGCAAGGTCGGCATTGTACTTCTCAGTGAATTTACTCAGCGTCAAGTCGCCGTCATTGCCAAACTGATACGCACTCAAAACCAAGTATCGCGCACCATCTGAACCATAACTTTCCACAAGCTGATGTGGCGAAATAACATTCCCAATAGACTTTGACATCTTTTGCCCATCAATCGTAAAGAATCCATGTCCAAAAATGACTTTTGGAAGAGGAAGATCCGCCGCCAATAACAGAGCTTCCCAAATACACGAATGGAACCACACGATGTCTTTGCCCACAAGATGCAAATCTGCTGGCCAGAACACCTCCCCGCCCTCATGCATGCGAGTGGCTGTGTAATAGTTAAACAAAGCCTCAACCCAGACGTACAATGTATGAGATGGATCCCATGGTACCTGAATTCCCCATGAGACCGATTCGCGCGAGATAGATA
>CAZPDN010000134.1:0-1726 GCA_964585435.1 uncultured Gammaproteobacteria bacterium | reverse complement strand
CCAATCTTCTTTGTTGGAAACGGTTGCACCAAACTGAGTCACAATTGTCTCAACTTGAGCAAGCACAGCTTTGTCGCCTGATTCAGTGATAAAAGTAAATTCGTACATACGTGATTGTGTTATTGTATCAGATCGGATTGTAAAATCAAGTCGCGGAATCGTATCTGTGTGTCTTTCTGACTATTTGTCCTTCTGGGCCATCGAGCACATCGTACCCTAATTGATTGAGCTGGTTACGGAGTTTATCTGATTGAGCAAAATCCTTTGTTTCTCGCGCCTTGATGCGTTCGTGGGCAAGAGCCTGAATATCTTCAGGAAGTTCTGTCGAGGGCTCGAATTGAGCAAGGCCCAGCCCCAATACTTCGTCGAAACTATAGATCAGATCTAGTTTGTCTTCAGATGGAATATTTGACTTTACAACTTCCCAGACAATGGAGAGTGCTTGGGGAATGTTGAGGTCTTGGAAAAGAGCAGATCGAAACCGCATCATGTACGCATCAACAGATTGATTTTTCTCCTCCGAAAGTTGGTTTCGGGTTGTTTGACTGCGCAATTGCACAACTGCATTTCTGAGTTTGTGAAGTGCCGTTTGCGATGCATTAAGAGACTCCCATGTAAAGTTGAGTGGTTGGCGATACTGTGTTTGAAGCAATAGATAGCGCATTGCAATAGGCTCAAATCCCTTTTCTGCAAGCGTATCAAGTGTATAGAAATTATTGAGGGATTTGCTCATTTTGACACCATCAACAAGGAGAAAGACAGTGTGAAACCAGAACGAGACAAATTGCTCGTGTGTAGCGCATTCTGATTGTGCAATCTCGTTCTCGTGGTGAACTGGAATGTGGTCAATTCCGCCTGTGTGAATGTCTATGTGAGGACCGAGGTACTTCATGCTCATCGCAGAGCATTCAATATGCCATCCTGGGAAACCGTCTCCCCAAGGAGATGGCCAGTATTGAATATGATGAGCATGATGGCCAACGCGCTTAAACCAGAGCGCAAAGTCAGCAGGACTTCGTTTTTGAGTATCTATGCGGACATCATCTCTGGCTTTCTGGAGTTTCTCTTCGAGATTTTGACCCGACAAACGGCCATATTCTGGAAATGTTGCTACATCAAAGTAGACGGCTTCGTCAGTTTCGTACACGTGACCATTTTGTTCAAGTTTTTGAATCAACTCGATCATGTCGGAGATATGATCGGTTGCTTTCGTATATGATTCAGGCGGTAGAACATGAAGCTGTTTCATTGACGAGCAAAAATAATCTGTGAAAAACTGAGCGGTTTCTTGAGGAGTTTTGCCCAGCTTCTGAGCACCTTTTTCAAGCTTATCTTCACCTTGATCATTCTCATCATCAACAAGATGCCCAACATCAGTAATATTCATGATGTGTTTCACTGTGTATCCTGCAAAGATAAGGGCTCTTTTGAGCAGATCGTCGTTGACGTATTTTCGAGCATGACCGATATGTGTGTAGTCGTAAACTGTTGGCCCACAGGTGTACATAGTCACGAGATTCGGCTGGAGAGGTTCGAATTCTTCAATGGATCGAGAAGCGGAGTTGTAGAGTTTCATGAGCTCATTGTACCACGTCTGGACAGAGTGCCAGTCGAAAGATGAGTTTAGAGTCCATATACACCAGGCCCTGCATTTCCTATACGAAGGCGAGGGAGTTGATAGATACGGGACAAACATTGTTTCGTGCTTTTTTCTGAAAGCGATAGT
>CAZPDN010000133.1:0-1737 GCA_964585435.1 uncultured Gammaproteobacteria bacterium | reverse complement strand
GCGCTTCTGCTGAAGTTGCAAAACCACAACCAGAGGTCAAGGTTTTTGACGCAAATGCCCACCTGAGAGAAGCAGAGAATCGCTCACGCATCGAAGAGCTTCTTTCAGCGATCCGAGCCGAAGTGGGAGCAGCACGAGCTGAAAGCTCACTGCTTTCAAACAAACTAGACAGGATTGAGAAGGCAGCTTCACAACCTGCTCCAACAAAAATTGGTATTTATCACATAGAATACTATGCTCTCCTTCTTGAGCATGCACGCAAAGTCCGAACCCAGCTTCATGGCGCAATGTGGTCTCAGGCGCATTCTAGTAGGCAGAGAGCCAAGAGGGGATTGATGTTCTCATCAGGCTCAAACAAATCATCATCTCAGTTTGAATCCAGCACATAGAAAAGTCTGTCTGCGCCTTGTGAAACACAAGGATGTTGGTATAATAACTCTAGTTTGCTCATAATCACATAAAGGTCGCTTAGCTCAGCTGGCTAGAGCGTTGCATTGACATTGCAAAGGTCACAGGTTCAAGTCCTGTAGCGACCACACGCTTCTCATTATAACTCTCCGTCTACGAGAAACAGTATTTTTGCACGCATAAAACCACCTCACGTTTTCTGATTTTGCGCTATACTATACACATGTCACACGATCAAGAATACCTTCAGCATCTTCGACACACAGCAGCTCATCTGCTTGCCTCAGCTGTGTTGGAGCTGTATCCAGACACAAAACCCACACTTGGACCAGCTATTGATTCTGGTTTTTATTATGATTTTGAGTTTGCACAGCCTCTGAGCGATTCAGATCTCAAACAGATCGAAGCCATCATGAAAAAGAGGGTAGGCACGTGGACACACTTTGAACACATGGTTGTGAGCCCAGATGAAGCTCGAGCACTCTATCAGCACAATCCTTACAAGCTAGAGCTCATTGACGAAATCGTCTCAAAAGGTGAAGACATAACACTCTACACATCAGGTAGTTTTACAGATTTATGCAGGGGAGGACATGTACAATCACCTTCTAAAGAGTTGAAGCATTTTACTCTCCTATCTCTTGCTGGTGCATACTGGCGAGGAGACGAGAAGAATACCATGCTTACGCGTATCTATGGCACAGCATTCTCAACCAAAGAGGAGCTGGATGAACATCTGAGAATGTTGGAAGAAGCCAAGATGCGTGATCATCGACGCATTGGCAAACAACTTAACCTCTTTTTCATTGATGACATGGTTGGAAAAGGACTTGTCATGTGGCTTCCTCACGGAACAATCATCAAGGATGTGATCGAGCAGTATGCTAAAGAGGTTGAAAACAAAGCAGGGTATGTTCGTGTCACAACGCCTCATATTGCAAAAAAAGAACTTTTTCTCACAAGTGGTCATCTGCCGTATTATGAGGAGAGCATGTATCCCGCCATGGAAATGGATGATGGTACATATTATCTGCGTGGCATGAATTGTCCACATCATCATCGTATCTTTCTGCACGAGCCCAAAAGCTATCGAGATCTACCTGTACGAATAGCTGAATACGGAACTGTGTATAGAAACGAACTTTCAGGAACACTTGCAGGGTTACTTCGTGTGCGCGGGCTCACAATGAACGATGCTCACATTTATTGTCGTAAGGATCAGATCAAGGATGAATTCAAGAAAGTTATGGAGCTCGTCATGGACTACTTTCATGTATTTGGGTTTGAGAAATATTGGTTTAGGCTCTCAAAATGGGACCCTCATCATAC
>CAZPDN010000132.1:636-1749 GCA_964585435.1 uncultured Gammaproteobacteria bacterium | reverse complement strand
GCATTGATATGAAGAAAATGAAATACGCACTTCTTGTCCTGGGGACGGGAGCTGGTTTGGGAGTGTTGATGAGTGCTTACTACAGTGTGCCACTTTTTGTGGAGATTCGATACTTTTTCTACGGGCAGTCTACGGATCATTTTGTAGCTCATAATTTTCTACCCATGGCGCGGTTCTTTATTGAAAGGTGGACGTTCTTTGGCCCAGATGTTGCCACAAGGGGAAACATACTGCAGGGTGGGTTGATTGAGGGAGGGGTGTTGATTGTTGGTCTGGCATATGTGTTCATTGCTCGAAACAAGCTTGGGAAGTCTCTCACAGCCTGGATGGCCATACTCCTTGTAGGTTATATGCTGAGCATGTTGCCTCTTTCTGAGATGGTGTATAAACATACCTTTATGAATGCTATCCAGCATCCGTGGCGCATGCTTTCGGGGTACAGTATTGTAGTGCCCATTCTAGCAGGATTATGTGTTCACAAGCTTACGTACTCCCGGCGTGTTATAGCAGTGCTTGTCCTGATTGTAGCTATTGGATGTCTGAGATTCCCTCAACTCTACACGAAGAATGCGCGTATTATTCCTCAGAAGTCATATTTTATTACGCCTGAGAACACTCATGGTTTGATTATGAATACGGTGTGGATGGGAGATGCTCGCTCATATCCATATCAAAAGGTCAAAGGTTCAATCATTGAAGGATCAGGGACAATCCTAACTCGACAAGAGGGGGGAATTGAGCATGTGTATGAAGTACAAGCTTCCACGCCTATTCGCATGCTTGATTACACGTTTTACTTTCCTGGGTGGGAAGTGTTGGTAGATGGCAACACATTCACGAATATTGAGTTTCAGGATCCTTCATATCGCGGACTCATAACATTTATCGTGCCCGAAGGTTCTCATCGAGTTGTTGTGCGGTTTCGAGAAACAAAGGTCCGTATGTTGGGGAACATCTTGTCCCTCATAGGCATGATTGGGGCTGGTGTGTATGCGTGGTATGTGTTGAAGAAAAAGAAGTAGTTGGTTTATTCGTAGCCCTCGGCTTGAAGATGCATGGTCAGGAGGTCGATCAGGTCGGTGGTATATTCCGGCAGCCAGTGGTCCGGCTGGA
>CAZPDN010000132.1:0-626 GCA_964585435.1 uncultured Gammaproteobacteria bacterium | reverse complement strand
CAAGTATGCGGTCTGCTTTGCGGACGGTTGAGAATCGATGCGAGATAATAATAGTGGTCATGTTTTCGGATAATGCATCGACTCGATCAAAAATCTCTTTTTCAGCTCGCGCATCTATTGAGGCGGTTGGCTCATCGAGAATAAGCACATGAGCACCTCTGTAGAATGCTCGAGCTATGGCTATCTTCTGCCACTGACCACCTGATGGGTCTATTCCATCATCAAACGTTCTGCCCAACATTTGTTTGTATCCAGCAGGGTATTTTTGAATGAACTCATCTGCAGACGCTGATTGAGCAGCTCCCTTGATTTCTTGTAATGTAGACTTTTTGTGAATATTTCCGAATCGAATATTGTCCTCGACAGAGTAATTGTATTTGTTAAAGTTTTGAAGGAGGATTGCCAGAGCAGAATGCCATTCACTCATTGAAACATCTTTTAAGGGAATACCGTTTATAAGAATCTCACCAGCTGTGACATCATAGAGTCGAGCAAGAAGTTTTACAATTGTTGATTTACCTGCTCCATTCTCACCTACGAGAGCAATCTTTTGACCAGGAGCAATTGTGACGCTGAAATCATCAAGCACCTTGTCCTGCGTGCCTGGATACGAAAAGTCAACATGT
>CAZPDN010000131.1:0-1763 GCA_964585435.1 uncultured Gammaproteobacteria bacterium | reverse complement strand
GCATAGGCCTGTGAACATGAGTATGGAAAGTTGGGTCCAGGTGTGCCGAAAGACTTATGAAAGTCGTAAGCCATGATATAGATATGATCGGCGTGGGGCTCTAGATCAGCTACATCGTAGGGACGGGAGCGATAATAGGTATCGCCGTATAAAGCGATGTTGAATGACATGTTGTTTTTGCGTGTGCTTTCTGAAAAAAAGGCGATGAATTGTGTAATAGATGAGCGAACCTCTTTAAAAGGCAAAACGCTATGTTCTAGATCGAGTACGATGCCCTCAAAATCGTGTGTATGCGCAAGATCTAGCGCTTCTGCTATGAGTTTTTTCTGCAACTGTCTATCTCGCAAAATAGGAGTTGTGATGTCTTCTTGAGTCATGGCAATGGTAAGCATGTGGGGCTTTGGAGCGCGCTCTATGAATGTGGAGATACGTTTGTGTGCTGAGTTTTGTGTGATGTGTGCATTTTTGTCAGGTGTGACAGAAAAATAGATGCTTGCTGTGGGGTTTGTTTTTTGGCCTACAGGCGAGGTGAGCGTAAATGAACTGTCCGGAATCTGCCAATGTGGCACAAAGACAGAATAACCTGGCTGTGCAGGTGTGGGTGATGGGGTTTGCGTGACGGTTGATTTGGGTGTGCTTTTGGGTGCGGGTTGATTTGGTGGGAAGAACGCAAAAAAAATCAGCACCAACACAATCCAAATACTCAGGGTTCGCATATGTTATCTGAAGTCAGATTGTGCTTCAAATAGATAGGCCCAGCTGATCAAAAGAATTGAGAAGGTGAGGGGTGAAAATACCACAAGTACAATACACGCATAGAAAATTGTAGCGTAAAAAAGATTGTACCAACCAACGAGGCTTCGCTTGAGAAGCTTGTTGAAACTTGTAATTAAAATCAGGCCAATAAGGATAAAAACGAACCGCGTGAGGTGAAGGTTGAGGGAGATAAGTGAGGTGTCTTTGAGGGGATCAAGTGGATAGTTTGGAATGAAGTATGGCAAACATGAGATCGTGATGAGAAAGGTTCCGCCAGCAAGAGAGAGAAAGGGGAGGAGGGTTACTAGAAAAGCATGAAGTCGTGTAGGTGCTCTGGGAATCCGCTTGTATACGACCTTGAGCAGTGTTTCGAGATCCTTAATAGAAGATATCTTCATACTGAGATTGTAGCACGAACATGAGTGTAATAGCCATCCGGCTTGCGCACAATGATATTTTCTGCTTCAAGGTGGGACAATGCCTCGAAAATTTGTTGGGGAGAAAGGCTGAGGCGGTTTATAAGCATGGGTGCTGTAGAAGGGACGCGCTGGATTTCATTGAGAACATACGTGTGGTGTGGTGATAGGATAGGTTTCACACCAAGCGTATCACATATGTATTGTGGAGAGTATGCAATGTGTGCACCATGTTCAATAAAATAGTGAGGCGACTCGGATTGAGGTGAAAATACAGATCCAGGGATGCAAAAAATCTCTTTGCTCATAAAAAGCCCATTTTGGGCCGTTATTCGTGTTCCTGAATGCTTGGTACCTTCAACTACTAAAATGGCATCTGACAGCCATGCCATTAAAGCATTGCGTGCGGGGAACGCTCCTTTGAATGATGGGTGACGAGGAGGATACTGCGAAACAAGAAGACCATTGCTGTCAAGCAAGGCTCTGTAGAGCCTCGGAGATGATTGATCGTGTGGATCAATGTGGCCGTATCCCAGCACACCAATAGTGTATCCGCCTTCTGAAATGCATGTTTCATGAGCACATGAATCG
>CAZPDN010000130.1:0-1791 GCA_964585435.1 uncultured Gammaproteobacteria bacterium | reverse complement strand
GTGTTTCACCTATTTCACGCTCGTTTCGAGTAAATGGAATATATGTGGCGGGATACCCACCCCATGCAACCAATCCGCGCAAAAATCGCGCCTTTTCAGGCATGGCGTTGAGCATGATAACCACCTCTCTATCAATGAGTCTGTAATCTCCAACATTTTGTGGGATTGCCGTGTCTGAAAGCACGTCAATTACTTTATAAAAAGCCTTGGCGGTCATTGTTTTAAACAGGGATTCGTTTCGAATTGTTCGTTGAGCGTATACGACGTGAGCGCCGTTTTTCCACGCATGGATCATGTCATGGATAAGTTCTGGAGGATCCTGCAGGTCTGCGTCGATGCTGATCACAACATCACCTTTTGCATGTTCATAGCCTGCCGAAAGCGCCGTCTGATGCCCGAAGTTTCGGACAAACGAAAGAAGCTTGATGTTCTTATTGTGTTTGCAAGCCTCTTTTATCTCGTGTGCGGTGTTATCCCGAGAACCATCGTTGATGAAGATGATTTCATACGTGTATTCAGACACGATGGGCACAATTCTCTCCAGAAGGGGCTCTATGGCGCCTTGTTCGTTGTATGCGGGAATGAGGATAGATAAGAGAAAAGAGTGTGAAGAGGATTTTTCATGAGCTTGAGATGATGACATGAGCTCATTATACACCATCTCGAGAAGTCTGCGCCAGGTGGTGGGTGGCGCTTGTATGTTGCGGAGCCGGGAGTCGAACCCGGTCTAGGAGATTATGAGCCTCCCGTGCGGCCGTACACCACTCCGCACCTGTTAGTATAGCAAAAATTATTGAAAAATGTGCGGAATAGCAAGCTCTTTCCATTGTTGAAGTGGGGTTTTGAGTGGTTGTGGGGTGGGGGTCGGTGTTGGAGAGAGGGGTGGAAGAATAACGGAAACTTCATTTTCCTTGAGCAGATTGAGTTTTTCGCGTATGTTTCGCTCAACATAGTAGAAGTCGTGAGACCTGCGTACATTGCTCTTGAGTTTCTTGTTGATGGCTTTTTCTTTATCCCGCTCAGCTTCTAAGGAGCGATAAAACTCCATTTTGTCCCTGTAGGTGGCGATGCTTCGCAAAAGTGATGAGACGAAAAACACTGTCACCGCAAGGAGAAAAACAGCCATAAACGTTTTTTTAAAACGAGGATTCATCTCTTTAGTTATACATGATGGGTTGTAAAAGTGCCATTTCTGTGATATTATAGGGCTTCATATGATTACATCTGATCTACGAGCGCTTATTCAATCATTCGTTGAACACCTCACAAATCAAGGGAAATCAAAGCATACAGTCGTGGCCTATAAAAAAGACCTCGAGCAATTTATTGCGTATCTTTCTTCACTTGAGATTTCTGACGTGAAAGAAGTGCGTCGAGACACCATTGATGGATTTGTGAAAAAACTCGTCAACGACGGTTATACTCACAAGTCAGCATCACGAAAATTGAATTCTATTCGCACGCTTTTCCGATTTCTTAAGCAGGAAAGTGTTATAACGGTCAATCCAGCACTTGAAGTAACCCATCCTAAATATACCCAGGCAGACCCAAGAATATTATCAAAGTTGGAGTATAGAGCCCTTCGTGACTTTGCAAAGGAAGATGACAGAACATATGTCATGATTGAATTGTTGCTTCAAACAGGTATTCGAATTGGTGAGCTTGCAGAGCTAAAAAAGAGCGACGTAACACCCGAAGGCCTTTTGGTCGACGGCCGTTTGATTCCTTTGAACAAGGCGGTTGCTAAAGCCGTGGTTGATTATCTCAACACACGTAAAGAGATCGAATCTG
>CAZPDN010000129.1:0-1792 GCA_964585435.1 uncultured Gammaproteobacteria bacterium | reverse complement strand
GATGGTTTGAAACACATATATGAGGATACCTTAAAGGTAGGTCAACCTATTTATGCTGCTCTCACGACAGACGATGTAGAGCCAGAACTCTTTAGATGGATAACACGCACATATACCAAAAAGAGGATTCAAGCCAAGATCCCTGTGCAAGTCATTGTTGCTTCGGGGGGCTGGGCTGAGGAATACGTCAAACGCAACACAAAAGAACTTCGAGAAACGCGCATCGTCCCGAAATCCACATTTCCATTTCAACATGAAATAGACATATATGGAGACAAAGTTGCATTTATCGATTTCCGCATAGGTGGATCTTTGGTGGGAATTATTATTCACCACCCGCAAATTGCACGTTCGATGCAGGCGGTGTGGAAGCTAGCTTGGCAAGGCGCTCAAGAATCTCATGTATAGATTCTGGGGGTTTTTTACGAAAAACAAAAAGATGCTCTTTTGCACCACGTATTCCTTGAATTTCTTTTATTTCAACATTTACGAGCTCAAATCCCTCTCTTTCACACATACTTCTAATATCCTTAGCAGAAGGGATATATCTGTTGTACCAATGCGTTCCGTCGGGAGAATCGATAACCGTATCATCGGATAAGACGGCACAATAACCCAATATATCTCTGCTTACTTCTGAATCACCACATAGAGAACGAACCCTCTCGCTATGCTCGAGTAACAATGTTGCATAGTGCTCTGATTCTGAATCGGGCATGTCAAAACAAAACACACCACCAGTACAAAGAATACGATGGGCTTCCCTTAACATCTCTTGAAAACCCTCTTTGTTTTCCACGTGTGGCAATGATCTTCCCAACGAATAGATGCAATGAACAGTATCAGCTTGCAATCCAGTTTCATACCACGACGCATGAACTATTCGAGGTGTTTGATCGTTTTGGGTATATTGTTTGGCAGTCTGGACATTTTTCTCGGACTCTTCGATGCCTACAACATCGGTGTATCCTTTATTGACAAGCTCACGCATCAATCTTCCTGTCCCACTTCCAAATTCAACCAGTGTGCCATCAGGCTTGATCTGACATGTTCTTAGAACTCCTTCCAATGATGTAACATCTTGATCTGTTGATGCAACATTCGGCTGATATTCTTCAAACCGAATAGCCTCATACACCTGTTGAAGAGATGTAAGAAATGGTACGTCCGCATCTTTTCCGACGAGCATTCTACCCATTGCTTCTGCCCCTTGAGCCGTTAATGGGTCACTTTCATGTGATCGCACAACCACAGCACGCACCGCATTCAGTACGTCCGCGAAGTTTCTGACGCTCAGCAGTACCTGAATGATATACCGCTTGTCATCTTTTGTCATGTTAGAGGCAATAAGCGCAAACACATATTTTTCAAATACATCTTGCTTCATGTATGCTATGAACTCAACTATAATCTTTTGCGTTTCTGCGGTTATATGATCGCCTATCTTTTCACACAAAAAACGACACAAAAGATCCATGCTGGCATGAGGTTCTTGAGACCTCTGTAGACCGTGCAGTAAAGCTTCAAACACTTCATTATCGAGGTCCGCTATATTTGAATGAAGCACATCTTGTATGATTCGCATACAAGCGCCAGGCTCCTCAACTGCAATTCCATCTGCGAGCAAGGTCAAAATGCTATACTCGTCATCCAATCCTCTTGGATATTTCTCGAGTATGTTTGCTCCCAAGTCCATTGAGGGATCCGCATCACCATCAGGAATTCCATGTACATCCAATGCCCCATCACTCATCTCTCCCTTTGGAACAAACAACCCAACCCTACTCTGAAT
>CAZPDN010000128.1:0-1820 GCA_964585435.1 uncultured Gammaproteobacteria bacterium | reverse complement strand
CCTCTACGCAGGCTATCTCTATCTCAAGTCTGGCTCAGATCCAGGCAATGTTGCTCGAGCTCAGAACATCATCACCTATTCAATCATTGGACTCATACTTATTTTTCTGGCATACTTCTTTACGAGAACCATACTGTACGTTTTCGGCATTAAAGATCTTTTTTAACTATGTTGACACTTCTCGCATCTGATGCACTGGATAAAGTATTAGGACCTGGTGTCTCTGTTGCACCACTGGCAGGGGGAGATGTGCCCTCTACTCTCGCAGACGTTTTTGGTTTTTGGTTCAATCTATTTATGGTCGTGGTTGCCATCATGGTGCTTTTTTACATGCTCTGGGGAGCATTTGAATATGTCACGTCTGGAGGAGATGCTGGCAAGACAGGCAAGGCTCAACAAAAGATGGTCAATGCAGCAATCGGCATTCTTCTTGTCATCGGTGCGTATTCGCTATGGCTTGTTGTGGTGAGAGATATCTTGGGGTTATTTGGTGGAGCTGGTGGTTCTATCAAATTCACACTTCCTCGCTTGAAGAAATAAGCTCACACCCCTTCCTACTTGCATGTATGGGTTCTTCCATCACTTCTCCCCTCAGACTTCGGAAGTCATGTTCTCGTTCGTGCTGAATTGCAAACACAAGACGTCGAATCTCCTGATCACTATACGAGCAATTATCTCCACTCATGTCCCACGAATAAGGAACATGAAACGGAAATTGAATAAGTGTCGTGTGTGTCGAAAATTCCTTTCTGTAAAAGATAAGCCCTCCTGTAAGAGAGCACAGCGCATATGCACGTGCCTCCTCCTTTAAGCACGCCTTCTCCCACTCGTGGGCAATTTTGGCACATGAATGAATGTTGGCATGACCATATTGAAACTGTGAGATGCATACAGAAGTGCCCGCCAGAAAAGCACCAACAACCTCCGGGGTTGTTTCGTGGGTCTGCGTGATCCAATCAATGCCTTCAGGCACATCAATGAACTCTCTTAGCGGATGAGGCTTCGTGACCTTTGACACCCTTTGCATCGTCACAACAATTCTTTTTTCCTGTGCGCTCAGAAGATGGGCATCGAATTGATTCGAACTTCCTGCAAGAACATACGGGAGAGGCGCAGAACACGAATATGTAAACCTCTTTTCCATACGCCGATAGTATACCTCAATGGTACAATGAGGACATGAAAAACGTGTTTGTTCGGTGTGTGCTAGCTTATATTGCATTTTTTGCGCGAATCGCTGTGCGTCGATCAGGTGCGACCATAATCGGCTTAACAGGCTCAATAGGCAAAACATCAGCTCGAGATGCGGTATGTGCGGTTCTTCACAAGAAACACGCCACTTACACTATTCGCAAAGGCAACTCCGAAACAGGTCTGCCCCTGGGGCTGTTGGGCATGAAAGTATCGAGTATTGGCTTCGATTCATTGGCAAAAAGCGTGATCGACTGGGCACACTTGCTTATCAAAGCCCCATTCCAGACAGGCTATCTGAAAAAATTTGACGTCATCATTGCTGAGATGGGAGTGGATAGTCCTGACAGTCCAAAAAACATGACTTATCTTCTTTCAATTATTCAGCCACACATCTCCATCATCACAAACATCTCCGGCGTTCATGGAGAAAACTATGAACACATCCTTCATAAACCCTCCAAAGAGGCAATTCTTGAGGCTATTACACATGAAAAGGGCAAGATCATAACCCAGAACCCCACCTGTTCACTCGCCATATATAATCACGATTCACCGCATCTTGTAAGTGAGTTTCAAGATCTCATCACACCTCATCTCACGTTTGGATTGTCAGAACAAGCAGACAT
>CAZPDN010000127.1:0-1861 GCA_964585435.1 uncultured Gammaproteobacteria bacterium | reverse complement strand
GTCGGGAACTTTGCTGATCGAAACAGTTCATATGCTTTCAATCGATTGGCAAGCATCCATTCTGGCTCGTCCTTATATGCCGAAATGTCCCTCACTGTCTGTTCGGAAAGTCCGGGCTTTGTTTTGAAAACGGGTTTCTGAGCATATGAAAAGCCCAGGGAGTATGGAGATACAATTGGATCACTATTTTGTTTGTGAGACATATTAAACTATCGCGTCATAACCATCAGATTCAATCTGCTGTGCGAGAGAAAAATCCCCCTCTCTCACAAGCGTCCCATCCTTCAATACAAGCACAACGTCGGGCTTCACATACTTGAGCAAGCGAGTGTAATGAGTAATCAATATGGTGCTTGTTTGTGGTGTGTGCATCGTCTGTATTGCGTTACCAATGAGTTTCAAAGCATCCACATCCAAACCCGTGTCAATTTCATCAAAAAACATACACGTGGGTTTGAGAATAAGTGCTTGAAGTACCTCCATCTTTTTCTTTTCCCCACCTGAAAAATCCTCCATCAGAGAGCGAGCCATCAATTCTTCCTTGATATGCAACATCTGAGCGTGCTTCTTCGCCAGTGCACGAGTTTTTACAGGATCAAGGGTTCCTCCCATTGCGTGACGAAGCAGACTATACAAAGATACACCAGATAATGAAACAGGTGACTGATGACTCAAAAACAAACCCATCTGTGCACGCTCATGTGGTTCTTTGGCCACAATATCCTGTCCTTGGAGTTTCATGATTGATTCCTCAGACAAGGTGTACAGTGGATTACCCATAACAGCGGATGCAAGTGTGGATTTTCCAGACCCGTTTGGACCCATAATCGCATACGTGACCCCCTCTTTAAATGTGTATGAAAAGTTCACAAGGATGGGTTTATCCGCGACGGACACGGATACGTTTTTTAGGGTCAACATAATGCGTGTAGTATATCAGATAGCCACGGTTGATTCACATTCATCATCTTCGTATACTGTAGAGAACCATGTCATTCCCACTACTCACTTCCATGCATATTCGCAAAGCCTGCGAGAACCCACGTGCTCAAGGAGCGCTTGATACCCTCGCATATGCTGCGCAACTTGCACCGTCTAAACGGGATCAGGAAAAGGCACAAAAGGCCATATACACGCTTGCAGAAAGCTCGGGTGTTTTTTGCGCATCACTTGCATCGTTGTATGATGCGCGGGCACGCAACGAATGGACACGCGCTACTGTTCCAGCATGCAATATCCGTACCCTCACGTATCATTTCTCGTACACCTTTCACAAAGCCATTCAGGAACACAAGCTTGGGCCAGTTATTTTTGAGATTGCATTATCAGAACAGCAATACACCCAACAGTCACACACTCAATATGCTACCTCCATTCTTGCAGGGGCATTAAAAGCAGGCTACAAGGGCCCCATTTTCTTGCTCGGAGATCACTATCAAGCCAAAGCTGAGGCTTTTCGCTCAAACAAAGAAGCAGAACTTCAAAGACTCAAGGACGAAATTCGCACTGCTATACGAGCAGGTTTTTACAATATCGACATTGACGCATCGACGCTCGTTCAGCTTGATCTTGTAAAGGAAAAAGACCAGCAAAAGGACAACTTCGAAGTAACTGCATATCTTACAAAATACATACGATCCCTAGAACCAGAAAATGTTTCCATAGCTATTGGTGGTGAAATTGGGCATATCGGTGGAGTAAACAGTACGCAAGCAGATTTCGAGGCATTTATGACAGGATATAGTGATCTCATACCTCAGGATATGAAGGGTCTATCGAAAATAGCTCTGCAAACAGGTACGAGCCACGGAGGAACACCCTTGCCCGACGGCTCAATCAAAGATGTGAGCGTGGATACATC
>CAZPDN010000126.1:0-1875 GCA_964585435.1 uncultured Gammaproteobacteria bacterium | reverse complement strand
AGTTTTTGCAGTGCTTCATTTGTTTTATTTTTAGCACGAGCTTCGAGTGTTTGACCAAGAGCGATAAGTCCAATCACAATGATAACGACATCATAAAAGTTTGAAGTCACATCAATATATGGAGCAAGTACTTTATCAAATGCGGTTACGGCGAATGAATACAAAAATGCCACAATTGTTGAAATACCAACAAGAGTATCCATGTTAGCGGTGCGAGTTTTTATGAAAATCCAAACGGCACGAATATATTTTCGTCCGATTCCAAAGAGTATAAAAGTAGCAAAAATAGGCATCAAATGATGAAAAGCTTCATAGATAGTTTCATTCATTTCAGGCACAAGCTTATTGTCACCAAGCACATCCCAAAGCATCATAATGAATGAGAATATAACCATTGGCACAACATATCTCATTTCCTTTGATTGATCTTGTTCCATCATCTTCATATGGTCATGAGATTCTGTCTTTTTTACTACTTGTTCAGAATCTTCAAATGAATATCCAAAAGGATGCAGGGTTTTGTTGATTGTTTCTATTGAAATAGGGTTACCTTTAAATGTGACGGTGGCTTTTTCTGAAGACATGCCAACTTCGCAAGTTGCTACGCCGTCTATTTTCTGCACTTTGTTTTGTATGAGTGATACACAACTTGCACAATGCATACCAACTACTTTATATACTTTAGGTTTGGTCATATTATTTTCTCTTGAGTTTATACACTTTTAATACTTCATCCTTTGCTTTACCGACCTGACCAGAAGACATCTGATGATGCACACAGTGTCCTAAATGATTTTCTAATAGAACATCTTCTACACCAGAAAGACCCTGCTTTACAGCAGAAGTTTGAGTAATGACATCTATACAGTATGTGTCATTTTCTATTAATTTTTGCAATCCACGAACTTGACCCTCAATTAATTTAAGACGACGAATAATTTTCTCCTTACCTTTTTGATCTATGTATTTCATATGTCTTACACTATACCCCTATGGGGTATAGTTAGTCAATGTGTATAAACTAAAAGTCACCTTATAAGGTGACTTTTAGTTCTGGATTACTGCTCTCAGTAGGTATACATTAACTGATTAGATAATTGAGTAAATTCGACCCTCTTCGGAGTCTGAACCTATCTCAAGCTAGCTGCCAGACTTGGAATCGAACCAAGATTAAGGGCTTCAAAGGCCCCTGTCCTACCATTAGACGATCTGGCAATACATTCACTTTCGGCCATCACGTCGTGCGAGCAATGTGACCCTGCTCCCACCCGCCGATCTGGCAATTATACGGCATTGCCGTTAAGGCAATGCGCGACACTATAACAGAAAATAGCCTGTTTGCCACTCGTTTTGTACCTACTTTCTGAGAATCTTGTCCAGTGCTTTGCCTTTGGCGAGCTCGTCCACCAGCTTGTCTAAGTAACGGATTTTTCTCATGAGCGGGTCCTTGATATCTTCGATACGATACCCACAGATGACACCAGTGATTTTTGCTGCGTTTTTGTGTATCTTCGCCTTCTTGAAAAAGGCTTCAAATGTTGCCTCGGTGTCAATGTGTTTTTTCAATGCCTTTTTGTCGTAGCCAGTGAGCCATGAGATGACTTCATCGAGCTCTTTTTGTGTGCGTCCTTTTTTCTCGACTTTCTTTATGTAGAGTGGATATACGCGAGCAAACGGCATCTGAAATATCTTCGTGTTTTTCATGTACTCAGTATAGCAAATTGAGCCTGAGTGGACTCGTGTTTAAGTTGTAGCTTTCTCATAACTCCATTGCTATACTGCCGGCTATGATGCGTTATAGCGCACTCGTTATCACCTGCTTCCTGCTCCCACTGCTTGCCACCGCACAAGAGGCCGTGCCTCGCCATGAGGTAT
>CAZPDN010000125.1:0-1883 GCA_964585435.1 uncultured Gammaproteobacteria bacterium | reverse complement strand
AGACTGAACAATGCAATGCCTTGGAGAATTGTGATGGGTAAGGTCAAAAAACGAGTGTATTGATTAATCTTTGCTCTCCCAAACTCCCCCTCTTTGCTCAGCTCCTCTAGGGAAGGAATAATCATAGTAAACAGTTGGATGATAATGGATGCGCTAATATAGGGCCCCAAACCAAGTGCCATCACAGAAAAATTGATAAGTGTTCCTCCAGAAAACATATCAAGCATGGTAAAAAGAGCACTCGAACCAAACAAGGCTTGAAGCGCTGTTCTATCAACAACTGGCACGGGGATAAACGCGAATATACGGAAGATAACAATAACACCCAAAACAAACATGATCTTTTTTCTCATGTCTCTGTCTTGGATTGCTTGCTTGAGTTTTGTTAGGGGATTATTCATGCTTCAATAAGTGTACCACCTGCTTGAGAAATTTTCTCCCCTGCTTTTTGAGAAACAGGCAATGCAACATGCATTGGCTTGGCGATCACTCCTCGACCCAAGATTTTGACTCCACGAGTATACACATCCTTTTTGACAAGATGTGCAGAAAGCAAGAGCTTTACATCAACCTTCGTGTTGTCTGGAAAGATCGAGAGATCTGAAACATTCATAATATAAGGATCAGGTTGAACTGACTTATTGCGAAGCTTACCTCGCAGAAGAGGATACTTCTTTGTGATTCTGTTTTGTCCTCCTTCAAAGTATAAAGGCATGCTTCGTCGAGCTGTTTGGTGTCGAGTAGTACCTCTGCCAGACTTGGCACCGCTTCCGCTTCCATATCCACGTCCTCGACGTTTGTTTCGTGACGTTACTTGCTTTGGTAGTTGAGATAGTATTGCCATAGTAGTCTTATGCTCGGGTTTTTAATGTCTGTAGTGCTTTAATAACTGCTGTTGCATTTGCTGCTTGATTGCGTGATCGCAAAATCTTACCAGACGCATTAACGATGCCTGCGAGTGAAAAGATGGTACGAACAACGCTTCCAACCTTCAAACCTGTTCCTTGTGGAGCGGGCTTGAGGATCAATCGTGCTGCTCTGAACTTGATAAGCACATCATGTGGCAATGTGTCATTGTAAACAGGAACATCGAACATGTTGCGTCGTGCCTGTTTAATTCCCTTTTGAATGGCTTGTGGCACTTCGCGACCTCGGCCGAAACCCAAACCAACCCTGCCTTTTTTATCACCCACAACAACAAGTGCTGTAAATGTAATGTGGCTTCCACCGGTTGTTTTCTTTACAACACGCTTAATCTGAAGCACCTCTTCTTGGATACCATCCTGTGGCGCTTCATCGCGTCGTCGTCTGTTTTGATTTCTATCGTCTGCCATGTACGTATTCGTATTAAATAATAATGCCTGTTTCTCTTACAGCATCCGCAAGTGCCTTAACACGACCCTTGTACGGATAACAACCTCTGTCAAACACAACTTGTGCAATCTTGAGTTTCTTTATTTCGGCTCCAATCATCTTGCCGACCTCTTGAGCCTTGGCAACGCGATTCATGGATGAACCCTCAAGCTTCACATCATTTGCTTGTGCTAGAGTTTTCATGTCAAAATCATTGATAAGTTGAGCATAGATATGATTGTTCGATTTATAAACACTGAGACGAGGAAATTCACTCTGTCTCACAATGCGAGATCGAACTCTCTTCTTTATTCTCTGTTGTCGTGCAATCTGTTTGTTTTTCATACTATCCTGTTGCGGCCTTCTTACCAGGCTTCAAATATAACACTTCACCTTCATATCGGATACCTTTTCCTTTGTAAGGATCAGGCTTACGAATTGACTTAATTTTGTTTGCAATTTCACCGACGAATTGTTTATCGATGCCGGATACGGTAACTTTATTTTTATCAACAGCATAGGTCAATCCT
>CAZPDN010000124.1:0-1971 GCA_964585435.1 uncultured Gammaproteobacteria bacterium | reverse complement strand
GATCTATCCGGAATACGATTTGATGATATAACGTATTTTGCAACGTCCACAGAGAAACAGATGGATTCGTGGGAAGATTTACCTGCAGATATCAAGGCTACGTATGACCGGATTGGTGTGCCACAGGCTGAAAGAGATTTTTTGGCAGGTGTGTCTGCTCAATATGATTCAGAGGTAGTGTACGAAAGTGTGCGACATGAGCTTACAAAGCAAGGTGTTTATTTCTGTGATATGGATACGGCAGTTCAGCAATCCCCAGACATTGTTCAGAAGTATTTTGGCACCCTCATACCTGCAGGCGACAATATGTTTTCTGCTCTCAACACGGCTGTGTGGTCGGGTGGTTCGTTTGTCTATGTGCCCAAAGGTGTGCAGGTCACAATGCCTTTGCAGGCATACTTTCGTATCAATGCTGAGCGTTTCGGACAGTTCGAGCGAACGCTTATCGTTGCGGAAGAAGGTAGCTTTTTACATTATGTAGAGGGTTGTTCAGCTCCTATCTACACGACAGATTCATTGCATGCTGCAGTCGTGGAAATATTCGTCCATCCCAAGGCACGAGTGCGCTATACCACCGTTCAAAATTGGAGCTCAAATGTATACAATCTCGTGACTAAACGGGCTCGAGCAGAAGAATCAGCCGTGATGGAGTGGGTCGATTGCAACATTGGAAGCAAAGTAACAATGAAGTATCCTTCTGTCATACTTGCAGGTGAACGTGCTCATGGAGAAATTCTTTCCATCGCGTATGCAGGTAAAGACCAGCATCAAGATGCCGGTGGGAAAATGATGCATCTTGCTCCTCACACAACATCCCGCGTTGTTTCCAAATCAATTTCAAAGGATGGGGGACGATCTTCATATAGAGGTTTGGTGGTGGTGCATCCCTATGCGCATGGGTCAAAAGTATATGTGTCATGCGATGCGCTTTTGCTTGATTCAGAGGCTCGGACTGATACATACCCCCACATGAAGATTCATGCACGAGACGTGGATGTTCAGCACGAAGCAACAGTGGCAAAGCTTGGCGAGGATGCGCTGATGTATCTTATGTCTCGCGGAATATCCAAACCCACTGCAGAAGGACTGTTGGTGAATGGATTTATTGAGCCAATTACAAAGGAAATACCTCTCGAATATACAGTAGAGTTGAACAGATTGATACAGCTCGAGATGGAAGGGAGCGTTGGATAGACCTGTTATACTATAATGCCCAAACGATGAATATCATACAGATTACCACAGACGGAGATCATGCGTATGAACTTGTAGTGCCAGGAATGTACATGTTCTACCTTGAAAATATGAATGGCTCCCTTGTCGTAGATATACAACACAAAGACATACATGTTCACATACTAGGGTTGTATGCAGGATCTGGCTCTCAATCATATCAGCTTAAAACAGTTCAGAAACACAGCAGTGGACATTCGTACTCAGATGTGTTGATTAAAGGAGTATTTGAAGATATGGCACGATTTGAATATGAAGGGCTTATTCGCATTGAACCAGGTGCTCATGTCTCGAACGCATACTTGAAAAATCAAAATCTTGTACTTGGAGACGAGGTGTTTGTGGATTCGCGTCCTTACTTGGAGATTTGTGCTGATGATGTGAGGTGTACGCATGGCTCTGTGACATCAGGTCTGAGTGAAGCTGAGAAGCTATACTGCCTCATGCGTGGCATTGATGAGAAAACAGCAGAAAAAGTTCTTGTAGAAGGATTTAAACATGATATAAAGCAGAAATTAGCTGATGCATTACACAAGTCCAAATCTTTAGGCGTATGATGAGAGATCAATTTCCGGTGCTCGTACGAAATCCCGAGCTTGTTTATTTCGATAGTGCTTCAACAACCCTCAAGCCTGCGTCCGTCATCGCCAACCTTCGAGAGTACTATGAAGACTATAGTGTCAATGTTCATCGTGGGCAATATGCCCAAGCTCACACGACAACTTCACGCTTTGAAGG
>CAZPDN010000123.1:1509-1987 GCA_964585435.1 uncultured Gammaproteobacteria bacterium | reverse complement strand
CTATAACTCATCCTCATATTCGAACTATCTCTCAGGAACAACGGGCATTGGCACAACAGGCGCAGACGCAAAGCTAGACGTACTTTCAACAACTGAACAACTTCGCCTTACATATACAGATGGGTCTGTGTATTCAGCATTCACAACAAACTCCAGCGGGGATTTGACGATAGACCCAACAGGTGGTGATCTTATTGTTGATGGCAATGTGCTACCCAACACAGACGATACATATGACTTGGGCTCTGATACAAAGCGCTGGAGGGATATATACCTCGGCCCAGACACGCTTCATATAGGCACATCTACTTCTGACGAAGGAACCATCAGCTATACAACGAGTACGAACGCATTCAATATTGGTGGAACAGGTGATCTTGCAATAAATATGACGGGAAATGACGTCACTACTCCAGATCGAGTAACAATAGGATCGTCTACAGCTGGAGCATCATTGCTTACAGTCACAGGAGCAGAG
>CAZPDN010000123.1:259-1499 GCA_964585435.1 uncultured Gammaproteobacteria bacterium | reverse complement strand
AAAGCGCTTGCTGTATTCAATGAGACAGGAGATCAAAGTATCTTGGTTGCTTCAAAATCAGGATCAATATACTTTGGTATTCATCACAATGGTGATGTTACTAAAGGAGAATCACACGGCGTTGTGGGACTAAACGATCAGGGTAGTATGGCACCCAATGCTAGCTTCGAGATTAATTCAAATGAGCTTGGATTACCAGATGGTTGGGTAGACAGAGTAGGAACAAGCACTACCACAACAACCTCTGCTCATGGTACGACAGCCCTGCTTCTTGATGACCAAAACGATGAGGTCTATAGCACATGCTTCCCCATTGCAGGTGGTCAGAGTTTTGATGATTTTTCTTCACGAACATACCGCGTTTCTGCCTGGTTTAGGGGTATCGTAGGATCACTTGGAAGCGATTTATCAGCAGGAATTTATTCTTACACAAGTAAATCAAATTGTGAAAGTCACACAAGTGCAACAACTCACACACCAATAGGATATGGCTCTATGGGTACAACATATGGCGCCCTCTCTGGGACTGTCACACCTGCCTCTGGACAGATTTGGGCTCGGGCTTGGGCAAAGAATAATGACACTTCAAGTGATGATGTGTACGTTGAC
The DNA here is from genome assembly GCA_964585435.1 of uncultured Gammaproteobacteria bacterium. GTDB lineage: Bacteria > Patescibacteriota > Microgenomatia > UBA1406 > HO2-37-13b > 2-02-FULL-43-11-A. Next base: position 890 of record CAZPDN010000123.1, on the reverse strand, counting down.
GGTTTTATGATATGGCCAACCACACTTACACATGGACTTGACTTAGCAGAAACATATCCAGCGCTCACAAGTGCCAGCCTCAAGCCTGGCGAAATAGTCTCTATGGGTACACAAAGTCCTCAGTTTGGAGCTGATGTTTCAGATATAAAAAGATCATCCGGACGAGGAGATGATAAAATATTCGGAGTAATCGCTACTCAACCCGGGTTGCTTCTTGATGATGCAGGATCATACTCCAAAGTAAAAGTTGCACTCAAAGGTCGCGTACCAGTACTTGTCTCTACTGAAAACGGGCCCATCAACATCGGTGATCCAATCACTACATCGAGCAAACCAGGTATTGGCATGAAGGCAACTCAATCAGGCAAAATAATTGGTTATGCAATGACAGCATGGACCCATGACGACCCAGCTGTTGTAGATCAAATAACTGTGTTCGTTAACCCAGAACTCTATATCAGCTTATCAATTCTTACCGATCTACAAACCTCATCTGAACAGACGCTTGAACGCATAATGACTATTTCTAGTGATTCACTCGCATCTGCACAGCGCGTTGCCACCACCATGCTCAGCGCAACTCAAGCTACAATCGATGACCTTATTGTTTCCCGATTAGTCGCAGACAGCG
>CAZPDN010000123.1:0-249 GCA_964585435.1 uncultured Gammaproteobacteria bacterium | reverse complement strand
CCTCAATGCTCAGGCTCTCAAAGCTCAGCAAATTGAGGCGGAAAGTATACAAACGGGTGAATTGAATGCACAGAACATCACTTCAGATTCTGTTCAAACAAAGTCAGCATCTATTTCGGGAACGCTTGTTGCAGAGACCATTGATTCACAAAACATACGTTCCATGCGGGAAAGATTAGAAGCACTGGCCCAGACCCGTGACGATGAACAAAACAATAGCAAAGACCTACAGAACAAGCTATCTGAGAT
>CAZPDN010000122.1:0-1991 GCA_964585435.1 uncultured Gammaproteobacteria bacterium | reverse complement strand
GCAAGTTAGAGCACTAAAATCACATGGCAAAAAAAGGACAACGCAATCAGCACGGCATGCAGTGTACAGAGTGTAAAAATACGACTCACGTCACTCAGCGAAACAAGCAGAATACTCCGGAGCCTTTGAGACTTAGTATGTATTGCAACACGTGTCGCAAACATACGGAGCACAAAGAGAAAAAGAAACTCCACTAATATGAACATTATTCTTATTGGACCCCCTGGATCAGGAAAATCAACACAGGGAGCACTTCTTTCTCAGGCATTGTCTCTGCCTTATTTTTCTGTAGGTTCGATTCTCCGCTCTCTTGCAGAAGGGGATTCTCAGCAGGCCCAAACCATCCGATCATACATAAATGAGGGCAACTTGTTGCCTGATCACATCATTATGCCCATTCTCGATGCACATTTGGCTCATGAGGATCATAAAAATGGGTTTATTCTCGATGGATTTCCGCGGGATGTGGAACAGGCTAAAGCATTTACACAGCATATAGACGTTGTTGTCTATATCCGCCTCCCTGATAAAGAATCATTATGGCGAATTGCAAAGCGCACAGATAAGCGACATGACCAGTCTGCCGCCACTATTTTGCACCGCATTGAAGTATTTCATGAGCAAACAGATAAGGTTATCGAATATTACGCATCTCAAGGCATTCTCAAAGAAATTGACGGTATGCCAGATCCTCAAACCATCCATACATCCATACTCCAAGCTTTGAAGGCATGATACATCTCAAAAATACCTCACAAATAGAATCAATGAAGAAAGGCGGTGCAATGCTCAAAGAAGCACTTGTCTATGCTCAATCTCAGGTACGTGTAGGAATAACAACGCTTGAGTTGAATAACCGCATTGAGCAAAAAATACTCTCCCTCGGGGGATATCCTGGATTCAAGAAAGTCAAAGGTTATTCATGGGGAACTTGCATCTGTATCAATGATCAAGTCGTGCACACCCCGCCTTCCAAGCGAATAATCAAAGACGCAGACGTTGTGACCATAGATGCAGGAGTATTTTTTGAAGGTCTGCATACAGATTCTGCAGTGACGGTTCAAGCAGGTACGCAAACTCCTGCCATAACTCGATTCCTAGAAGTGGGAAAGCAGGCATTGCAAAGCGCTCTTGAACAAACAGTTGTGGGAAATCGGATAGGTCATATTTCATCAGCATTTCAGGACACCATTGAATCCGCAGGATATAGTATAATTCGTGAGTTGACAGGGCATGGGGTTGGTGCAGAATTGCATGAAGACCCATATATTCCATGTTTTCTTGAAAAGAAAATATCACAAACAAAGGAGTTGGTGCCAGGAATGACACTTGCTCTGGAGGTAATGTATTCGATGGGAAAGCCAAAAATCGCGACAGAACGCGACGGATGGTCAATTCGAGTCGTTGACGGATCCCCAACAGCTACGTTTGAACATACTGTGGCATTGAGTGAAAATGGGACTTTAATTTTGACATAGGTCTATGGTACAATATAAACTCTATGCAAGGGTACAGTAGAGGTCGATCTAAGAGTAATAAGCCAGGTAAACCATTTACAGTTCGAAAAGAGAATCCGGATGTTATGCGTGTAATGGGACAGGTTGTGGAAAATCTACCTAACACATTGTTTCGCGTCCAGCTTGATGAGAAATTTGAAAACAAAATTCTCATTTGCTATCTATCCGGAAAAATGAGAAAGAATTACATAAAGATTCTACCTGGAGACAAGGTTGAAATGGAAATTTCAAAATATGATCCAGATAAGGGTCGCATAGTATATAGAAAATAATGAAAGTACGAGCATCAGTCACCACAATGTGTAAAAATTGCAAAATCGTCATTCGAAAAGGACGTCGATATGTGCGTTGTATTAACCCTAAACATATTCAAAAACAAGGATAAACTATGATTCGACTAGGAGGACACAATTTACTAGATCATCACCGCATTGAATTTGCGCTTACATCTATTTACGGTATTGGATGGAAGCG
>CAZPDN010000121.1:0-2033 GCA_964585435.1 uncultured Gammaproteobacteria bacterium | reverse complement strand
AATATACACTCACTTTCCCGAACTCGCTTACATTCGATAACCTGCGTATCACTCATGATTCTGAGGACGTGCCTTTTAAACATGTAACAAACGATAATACTCAACGTATAACCATCCAATTCCCTGAACCATTAGAAGGAGCTTTCGCTTCAAACAGGTTCAAACTACACTATTCACTTGCCAATCTTCATGCTTCTCGAGGAAGGATGCACGAAGTTATTTTACCTCTGCTTGTCCAAGATCCATCTGCCACAATAAACGCAACCCTCCATCTTCCTGAGCAGTTTGATCAAAAGATAAGCCTATCCAAACCCGTTCCTTCATCTATAGAGTTTCGTACGATACGCTGGGAAAACACCAAAGCCCGCACGCTCTATATGCTCTTTGGTGAGTCACAAACATACAACGTGCAACTAGGCTACAGCCTCCGACACGACAAGCTCACAACTCAAAACATGGAGGTAGCTTTCCCCCCGGAAACGCTCTACCAAAAAGTATTTGTAAAAAATCTCAAACCCGCACCAGACAGAACATATACAGATACAGATGGGAACTTTATTGGCGTCTACTCGGTTCAACCCCGCCAAACCCTTCCAGTTCGTTTTGAAGGTATGGTAGAAGTCCTGGTTAAACCTCAAGATAGTATGCGTGAATACATACGCTCTCAGTTTGTATCGCAACAGTCATACCTTCTTGCTCAGAAGCCACTCTGGGATATTGGCACATTCGCTACAGCACCTCACATTCAGAAATTATCCCAACCTAAGGACATATACACATATATTCTCGAAACATTTGCATATGGCCACTCACGCGTCTCATCAGACATGCAACGTCTTGGCGCGAAAGAGGCCCTCGAGAACCCCTTGTTAGCAGTCTGTACTGAGTATACGGATGCATTTATTGCCCTTGCTCGCGAGAAAGGGATACCTAGTCGCGAAATACAAGGATATGCCTATTCTGAAAGCGCCAAAATTCGTCCAATCTCTGGCGTGCTTGACGAGCTACATGCATGGCCTGAATACTATGACACTCAAGAGGAAATTTGGAAGCAAATCGACCCCACATGGGAAGACACATCAGGCATTGATTATTTTTCAAGCCTCGACGTAAACCATATCGCTCTTGCTATACACGGCAAGGATCCACTCAAGCCCAAACCAGCAGGATTCTACAAGACTGCGCGTCGAAAGGATGTCCATGTGATCTCAACCCATATCAAACCATCATCCTCCATCACCCTTGAGGTCAATCCCCATTTTCAAACACGATTCACTCCGGGCGAAACGTACAAACAACGTATCACAGTGAAAAATGCAGGTCCTGCGTATGTTCATGGTGCTGTACTTACACCTCAAGCAAAGCACATCACATTCCAAGACACCCAAATCCCCATTACCTTTATGGCTCCGTTTGAAGAGAGAGATATAGACATCACATTCACTGTGCATGATAAATACTCGGACACAGATACGGTCGAGTTTTTGTTTGATGGGGATGTGCTTGGGGCACAGAATGTCAACCTCTCTACAACTCCGGGGGTTGCATGGGTTGTCATAGCAGTCTTGACAGTAATAATTCTTTCAGTTGTATTCCTTCGCCGTCGTGTATGATCAGTCGGACTTCAACACATGATTTACCTGATCAACCTGGAGTGTATTTTTTCCGCAAGGGTGAGGAAATACTCTACATTGGGAAGTCTGTCAACATTCGCACACGCGTTCAGTCTCATATTCAAGCATCCAAACTTTCAAAGAAAGAATACGCCATTGTTTCTCAATCAGATAACGTTGATTCGATTGTAACTCTCTCAAATTTTGATGCAATTATCCTCGAATCCCAACTTATTCAAAAGCACAAACCACCTTACAACGTGGTCTGGAAGGATGATAAAAACTTTCTCTATATCAAAATAACAATGGGGGAGGAATTCCCCAAGATATTTCCTGTCCGCAAGGAGGCTCCTGATGGGACATCGCTCTATTTCGGGCCCTTTCGCTCATCATATATGACTGAAAGGCTCCTATTGGAGT
>CAZPDN010000120.1:0-2034 GCA_964585435.1 uncultured Gammaproteobacteria bacterium | reverse complement strand
ACTCTACAGTGACAATTCTATCTGGATTGCGACAATGGTACAGCCCTGACGATCTCATAGGCCATGTATTCCTGTTTGCTGTAAATATTGAGCCTCGTACGATCATGGGGCACACATCCCACGGCATGATTCTCGCTTGCGATGGGGAAGACAAGCCCATTCTTGCTCAAATGCCAGACGATCTAGCACCTGGAGCACGGATTCGCTAATGTAACACGTGTGGCGTAGAGGCTTGTCAGGATAAGCCACAATTTGGACCGCTTTTCACACACGTGAAGAATGTGAAGGGATTGAAACCATACATCTTCACACCCTCCACATATGATCCATCTTCGCCAAACTGGCAATCATGTGTCTCATCTGCTAATCAGCAACGTGTTGCACTTTGGATTGTCAAGACAACCCGTTATGAACTAATCGGGATATAGAGCGCATATGAAGAAGACATGAACTATCTCTTCACTCAAACCCTTCCACAACCATGTCTTATAGCATTCTCGTAAAAGCATGTCTTGTATTTCTGTCTCCCGGTCAGTAGCTAGGATTAGCCTGCTCTAGAGGCAACTATAAAATACGCGTAAGGAGCCACGAGCAACTATGGGTTATGTAGTACAATATAAGCATGAATCTGCACGTTATCACAGGTCAAACCGCTACTGGCAAGACAAACCGCGCCCTCGCCAAGGCTGTTGAGCACAATACGGACATCATTTCGTGTGATGCACGCCAGATATACACACACCTCTCATGCATCACAGGTAAAGACATGCCACCAGCAGCATCTTTCACGCATGTTACAAAACGAGACCCTATCACAATTGGATACTACACACTTGATGGGGTCCGCGTGTGGGGTTTGGATATTGTAGAACCCCGCACTTCCTTCTCATCATCCCTGTATGTCGACTATGTGGAAAGCGTCTATGACATGATTACTATAAACAAGATTTCTGCTCCTATAGTAGTTGGTGGTACGTATTTGTACCTTCAGGACCTGCTCTATGGCTCCACAGTCGAAGTGCCCGCTAATCCGACGTTGAGAGACACACTCAAACATGCAACCGTAGATGATTTACAAAAGACACTCATTGCATTAAACCCACGCGCTCTAGAGGAGCTTAATCATTCTGATGCTCATAATCCGCGACGACTCATGCGCAAAATTGAGATAGAAACATACGCAACACATCCCAGCGAACCACAACCTCACAAAACACGTGTACAGCCGACAATCCTTTCCTGCACCGGCTACAAGCACGCATCACCCGAGCTCCTCGAACAACGGATCACACAGCGAGTCCATGCTCGCCTACAAGATGATGCCCTCGCCGAAATTAAAAATCTCATCAGACTCGGCTACAACGAGACAGACCCAGGCTGTTCAGCAACAGGATGCAAACATCTCTTTGCACATGAAAGGGGAGAGATCACGTTGGAAGAGGCCACACACCTCTGGATTCGCGATGAGATCCGCTATGCAAAAAGGCAGTGGACTTTTATGAAAAGAAATCCCCAGATAGACTGGATAGAGGTATAATTGTGTATTGTGAAAGGAGGTGATCAAGGATGAAAGGATTCATGGACTTTATTCGTGCACAAGGTGTGGTTGGGCTCGCGGTGGGTTTCATTTTGGGAGGTTCTGTTTCAAAGGTTGTTACATCTCTCGTACAGGACATCATCAACCCAGTGCTTGGCATCATTCTTGGCGCAGCGGGCAATCTCTCCAACATGTACATCATGATTGGATCAGCAAAACTTATGTGGGGACACTTCCTGAGCGTCGCTCTGGATTTCGTCATTATTGCTCTCGTTGTTTACTACGGCATACACTTCCTCAAGCTTGATAAGCTGGATAAGAAAAAGAGCTAATGTGTGATTCACACCCCTTGCGTACAGCCACCAAGGGGTGTAGGATAGTGGAATGGAAACACTTAAAAAGCTCGATACAACCCTCGAATCGGTTTTTGTTACAAAAGCTCCTGCTCTCCCAGACGACATTCAAGATGTAATCGTCAGGTATGGTCCCTATCTTGT
>CAZPDN010000119.1:1678-2068 GCA_964585435.1 uncultured Gammaproteobacteria bacterium | reverse complement strand
CCAAGGCTACGAGTGAAGAATTTTACTCGTACAATGCGCCTATTGTATTTGCAGAAAACAATGTATATGTGCAAGGCTTCCAGTCTGTGCGCTCATATTCATATAATCCCGACTACCAAACGAGCTTCACAGTGAAAGACGCCCATCATCTGATCGATCGCACTTCAACATATCTTGGCTGGTATCCCTGGATTGTTGCTGGACTCTATGGTGTGCTACTCATTGTGGGATATATTGCGCTTCTAAGCTCACATATCGTCCTTGCTTTCATCACAAGCTTAGGCATCATGATTGCACTTCACATATTAAGATTCATCGAAAAACCTTCCCATGCCATTCAATATGGCCGATTAGTTCAAATTGCACTTCATACAATGACTGCTCCACTGC
>CAZPDN010000119.1:0-1668 GCA_964585435.1 uncultured Gammaproteobacteria bacterium | reverse complement strand
CTCCTTGGGGTTATCTTTATCGTATCTCCCCTCACACCCACCATTCCACATTGGTACCTCGTAGCAGTTATTATCTTCCACCTGGCTGGTGTGTATGAAGCGTATTACGCAAAAAAGGAAAGATTTATTGCTTAGGAGCGCATCCACACACTTTTTGGGCTTTCAGTATCCACTCGCTCACAGACACACAAGATGCTGACTGACAGGTGATGCGTTGATTATCCAAACGACATTCAGCCTGATTATTTATGGCTTGTGGTACATCCACACACGTAAATTGAACATAGCAACTTGCTAACGTATTTAAGGACTGTGGAACATATGTCATTTCCTGAATGCATGCCCCACGCTCTTTTTCTCCCACTCGACTCGGCTCTTGAGAAAGCGTGCTGAGTGTCATGGTTTCGGGTTGACTATGTGCTCTCGATCTATAGGAAAACGAGGTAGTAGATACAGAAAGTAGCGCTATCAATAGACTCATGAGTCCTACAATACTGTATACATACACTTTCTTCATGTAGGAGAAGTGTATCATGACCACAGAACATTCTTCAAGCGCTTCACAGAAGGTAAATTGTCATTCGATACTGCTTTTTTCAAACCAAATCTATCGAGATGAGATGTAAGTTTTTGTTGGCCATGTACAGTGCGAATTTCTCCCAATAATCCTACCTCTCCAATATACACTGTGCCTTGAGGTAGTGGTTTTTCTTCAATAGCAGACAAGAGTGACGCAATAATGCCCAAATCAGCGCTCGGTGTCTTGACCGTAAGACCCCCCACGATGTTTACATACACATCAAATGTATCCAGTCCAACATGCATATGTCGTCTCATGACGGCAAGTAATAGCTGAAGCCTGTTGAAATCAACTCCAGTTACCACGCGCCTTGGAATAGAGAGGGTTGTGGGAACAACGAGGGACTGTACTTCGTAAAAAAGTGGCCTACTGCCTTCAATGGCACACACGAGTGCGCGTCCAGGCTCGGATTGAGTTGCGGAGTCAATCAAGTCCGTGGGCTTATCGACTTCCTCGATACCTGATTCCTTCATTTCAAAAATGCCCACTTCATCTGTGGCTCCAAACCGATTCTTATGAGCGCGGAGTAATCGAAAAGCTGATTGAGCCTCCCCCTCGAGATATAATACACAATCTACAAGATGCTCGAGAGTCTTTGGGCCAGCTATATCTCCATCCTTCGTGACATGCCCCACTATCAGTACCACTTTTCCCGATCTCTTTGCCCACTCAACAAGTTTAACTGCTGATTCTCTAATCTGCGTCACGCTTCCCATTCCTGATTCAACAGTAGACGAGTAGACGGTCTGAATCGAGTCAACCACAACCACATCACACTCATCTTTGACTTCATCAAGCGCTGACAGAATACTCATTACCTCATTATCAGACGAAAACATCATGTGAGAAGTGTCGACACCAATTCTCTGAGCGCGCGAAAGTACTTGTTCACCTGATTCTTCACCTGAAATATATACTGTTTTCAGGTGTGCGAGAATTTTAAGAAGCAATGTTGATTTTCCGATGCCGGGGGGTCCTGCAATCAGAAGTGCTTCACCCTCTACAAATCCTCCTCCCAAAACTCTATCACATTCATAAATGGTTGTGGGAATACGCTTTGAACGAAGACTTTTGCGGTCTCCCAATGG
>CAZPDN010000118.1:0-2111 GCA_964585435.1 uncultured Gammaproteobacteria bacterium | reverse complement strand
ACTATATTCCACCCGTGAAGGAAATTGAGGGGTTCAAGAAGAAGCCACTCTTCGAACACCCCATTGGGCTAGCCGTTTTGTGCTTGCTGAAAAAAGCGCTCAGCCCTGATCCCATGACGAATCCATCTTCTCTGTTGATTGGGGAAAAAGACATGGTCTTTTTTAAGAATCTCCTCAAGAAGAAAAAGATTGTCCTAATAGGTTGCGGACGCACTGGCGGGGAGCCCATCGGAAACACCCTTTCACGTTTTAAGGCAAACTTCATCAATATTCGGAAAGCCACGCCCCAGCCTGATGAGTTTATCAATCAAGCATCTATTATCATCAGTGCTGTTGGTAAAACCATTCTGAACCCTGAAGCGCTCAGACACGATGCAGTACTCATCGGGGTAGGTTTACACAAAGAAGATGGCGTTTGGAAAGGGGATTATGATGAGCAAGCAATAGCTGATCGAGTACTCGCATATTCGCCCACACCCGGAGGCGTTGGACCATTAAATGTGGCGTATCTGCTTTACAATCTCGTTGAAGCCTGGAAGATGCAAAACGCTGGTCGCTAGTCAGTCTTAAACAGCTTCAAGAAGACATCTTTTGGAATTTCTACTGATCCAATACTTTTCATTTTCTTTTTTCCCTCTTTCTGCTTTTTGAGAAGCTTGTCTTTTCGCGTTCTATCTCCTCCATACAGCTTTGCTGTCACGTCTTTTCGAAATGCGGATACTCGTGAGCTGGCAATAATTTTACCTTGAAAGTATGCTTGGATTTTCACGTCGAACTGCTGTCTGGGGATAAGATCTTTGAGTTTATCAACAATTTCACGACCCCTTCTATATGCGCGAGATGCGACCACATATTCAGAAAACTCATCAACTGGCTCCATATTCAGCATGATCACAAGCTGGGACACGTCGACACTGCGATATTCTTTCAATTCCCATTGAAGCGATGCGTATCCTGATGAGATTGTTTTCAGCCTGTCAAAGAAATGAGACATGAGTTCCGAAAGGGGGATTTCATACTCCATCACCACGTGCGCTGCATTATCCATGTGCACAAATGTGCCTCGCGAGTCTTCACACAATTGCATGATAACCCCGGAGTAATCCTGAGGAGTAACAATTGTCACGTGTGCAATGGGCTCTTCATATTCAATTTTCCCTGCTTTAGATTGAGGTGTATCCTTGATGCGATACTCCACAGAAGGGGCGGTGAGAACGATACTCACGTCATATTCCTGTTCAATACGCTGTCGCACCACGTCCGCATGTAACAATCCCAAAAAACCAACACGAAATCCTGAACCCAACGCCTTACTGGACACAGGAATGTATTGCAAAGCAGAATCATTCAGCGTCAGCTTTTCCAGAGCAACTTCCAGATTTCCGAAATCGTCAGGGTCTGTCGGGAAGAGAGAACTAAACACCATAGGGTTCACTTCTTTGTATCCCTCTATAGGATCTGCGCTTTTCGGCGCCACCATACTATCTCCCACATGCACAGCATGAATATCTTTAAGTTTTGTCACAACATAACCAATATCTCCTGCCCCAAGTGCATCCATTTTTTTCAGATCAGGATTGAAATATCCCACCTCTTCAATTTCAAAATCTGTTTGGGTAGCACATAAGTGCATTTTGTCGCCAGCTTTGAGAGAACCATCAAAAACACGAGCAAACGCTATGACGCCTCTGTATGTGTCATAGTAGGAGTCAAAAATCAGCGCACGCGAGTTAAGAGTTACCACATCTGCATTGTGCATTCGTGGTTCAGGAAGAGATCGAACAACATGTTCCAACAATTCCGGAACACCTTGGCCTGTTTTTGCTGAAATCTGATAGATATCTTCATGCTTCACACCCAAAAACTTAGCCATTTCTTCCATTGTTTCTTCAGGTCGAGCATGGGGAGCATCGATTTTATTGATGGCTGGAATAAGGGTGAGATTTTGCTCAAGTGCTTTGTAGGTGTGCGCAATTGTTTGAGCCTGGATTCCTTGCGTAGCATCAACAAGGAGAATCGCACCTTCAACACAGGCCAGCGTTCGCTCAACTTCATAGGAAAAATCCACATGTCCTGGGGTATCAATTAAATTCAGTGTATACAGTTGCTCT
>CAZPDN010000117.1:0-2139 GCA_964585435.1 uncultured Gammaproteobacteria bacterium | reverse complement strand
ATGTTTGATAGATACAAAGATCTTGAAGAAGGTAAGTGGGTCAAAACACGAGAGTTCCTTGGTAAAGAACAAGCTTGTGAAGCAATTACGAAATCAATGAAATAACTCATGGACGAAGACACAAAGCACATAGAAGAACTTGATACACCTGATGTACTGTCAGACATGTCTACCACAGCTGCCACGGACGGACGAGCTCCTATCGTGCATGTGATGAAAAAGTCATATCTGAACTATGCAATGTCTGTTATCGTTTCTCGTGCTTTGCCCGATGTTCGCGACGGCCTCAAACCTGTACATCGTCGAATCTTATTTGCAATGTACAAACTTGGACTCAATCACAAAGCCAAGTTTTCAAAGTCAGCTGGAGTAGTGGGAGAAGTACTAGGAAAATACCACCCCCATGGTGACGTTGCTGTCTATGACGCACTTGTTCGTATGGGTCAAACATTCTCCATGCGCTATCCTCTCATTCACAGCCAAGGAAACTTCGGATCAATTGACGGTGACCGCCCTGCGGCAATGCGATATACAGAAGCAAAAATGACACCGATTGCGTCTGAAATGCTTCAAGATATTGAAAATGAAACTGTTTTGTTTCGAGATAATTTTGATGGTCGACTCCAAGAGCCGGCATATTTACCTGCAAAGCTTCCTAACTTGCTTCTGATGGGATCTGAAGGTATTGCAGTGGGTATGGCTACAAAAATACCTCCTCATAACCTCACAGAGGTATCTGATGCAATTATTCGCATGATTGATGAGGTCAAGGACGCGCAAACACACGATTCAGATGAAGACGCTTCCTCGAGCACAATTCACTATGTCTCTCCAATCAATGAAAGCATTGTTCAAGACATCATCATCGATACTCCACTCAACCATCTTATGGAACACATTCAGGGTCCTGATTTTCCAACTGGTGCAAACATTTACGGTATTGATGAGATTCAGCGAGCATATGCAACAGGAAAGGGCAAAATCATCGTTCGCGCCACGGTTCATCACGAAGAGGCAAAATCGGGCAGAGAACGTATCATTATCGATGAGCTACCATATCAGACAAACAAGGCGAATCTTGTGAAAAAGATTGCTGATCTTGTTCAAGAGAAGAAAATCCAAGGCATTGCAGACTTAAGGGATGAATCCGACAAGGACGGCATACGCGTTGTTGTAGAGCTCAAGAGAGACGGTGTGTACAAAAAGGTTCTCAACAACCTTTATAAATACACAGAGCTCCAGACAAGCTATCCTGTCAACATGGTTGCACTCGTGAACAATGCACCACAAACCGTTTCATTGAAAACAATCCTCGAACAATACCTCAAGCATCGCGTCAAGGTCATCACACATCGCAGTTTGTATGATCTCAACAAGGCCAAGGCTCGCGCACATATTCTCGAAGGTTTGCTCAAGGCACTTGATCATATCGATGAAATCATCACCATCATCAAGAAATCCAAATCAGAAGCACTTGCAAAAGAAGCATTGATGACAACGTTTGGATTCTCTGACTTGCAGGCTCAGGCAATTCTGGACATGCAGTTGAAGAAACTCACTGGACTTGAAAGAGAGAAATTGGAAGAAGAATTGAAGGCTCTTCAAGAAATCATTGCATCGCTTGAAGCAATCTTGTCAGATGTACACAAAATTCTTGCAATTGTGAGATCAGAAGTTGAAGAGCTCAAGAAATTATACGGTGATGAGCGTCGCACCAAAGTATTCAAAAACAGGCCTGGTGAATTCTCTGAAGAACAACTCATTGAAAACAAAGAGGTCCTCGTTACATTGACACAAGCAGGCTACATCAAGCAAGTCCCTCGTAGCACATACAAGGTACAAAATAGGGGAGGGAAAGGCGTGATTGGTTTCGAAACAAAGGAAGAAGATGCTGTCTCAATCATCCAGGCAGCAATGTCTCATGACACTGTACTGTATTTCTCAGACAGTGGAAAAGTTTACACAACTCGTGTGTGGGATATTCCAGATGGTTCACGCCAGTCCAAGGGTAAGGCAATTGTCAACTTGCTCCCTCTTGAACAAAACGAGAAGATCACATCCATGCTCATTTACAGCGAATCAGACCTCGCTGTCAAAGACCAAAGCATTCTTATGTGCACACAACAAGGCACGGTCAAA
>CAZPDN010000116.1:0-2164 GCA_964585435.1 uncultured Gammaproteobacteria bacterium | reverse complement strand
CTCTAGCCAAAGAGAACCTCAAACTTTTCGAAGAGAAACTTTCAGAAGTCAAGAAAGCGGAACAGAAGAAAAATGGTGAAGGTGCTACAAAAGAAAATGATAATGTTAAGAATGTTGTTGAATCACAAGCGGGCACAGACACATCTCCACTCGAATTGCCTGCTACACCTGCCGCTCAACTGTCCCCAGGCTTACAGCTACAAGAACAAAACTAATCAATTCTCACATTACCTCGTCACACCATCCTCAGCCAAGAAGAGAGCCTAAGAGTATAGAGGACCACCTCATCACAACCGATTTCCTGCGTAGACTACTCCTCTCTCGGCACCTGCCCCATCCACAGTAAACATATCTATCACTGGAGATACCCAAGCGGATTCTGTAGGACACCACCACGTCTGATCTCGAAGTGCAAGTGAGGCCCTGTAGATCGGCCCGTTGATCCCAGGCGACCTATGCCCTGCCCCTGGCCCACAACCTGACCCGCTGATACATCAATGCGGGACAAATGCGCATACAAAGAGGAGAAGCCATTGCCGTGATCTATGATAACGTGGCATCCATATCCATATCCCAAACAGCCTGAATACACGACAGACCCCTTATCCGAGGCCACTACGTCGGGGAGATTTCTGTTGGCGATATCAAGAGCCATGTGGTATGAAACAGGATATTGCGAAATATTACCCTATGTTGGCCATATAAAGCGCCCGCTTCCCGCCACACCTGCCACGACGTTAGCCCTGCTTGGGGCTTGTCTGAATATTGGCACTGCCCGAGGTGGAGTTCCTCCAGGCACAATAAGCGTCTGACCCACGCTTAAAGCAAATGTGTCAAGATCTTCAAAGTCATTGAATGGAAAGTTTACGATGTTTTGTGCATCAACACCATATCTTTTTGCGATAGAGAATATATTCTCGCCAGACCGAACCTTGTGTGCCACACCTGAAACAGGCAAAATCTGCAAAACATCTCCAGGCTTGATAGTGTCATTCTTTAAATTATTCTGCCACTTGATGGTGTCTGCATCGATTTGGAAAGTTTCGGCGATCGTACCAAGCGTGTCGCCAGGCTTGACTTGATATTCTTCAATAGTTGCGCGGGGCTTATGAGAAAACTGTGTTTGAAAAGACATTGAGTACACATCGTTTGCCAATACCTGCTGTGTTGCCACACCACCTTCATCATTGAAATATCCTTTGATAAAGGGGTTGGAATCAATCAAAATCGGGCCAGCAACAAGAGCCGTAGAAACAAACAAGAAGAAGGAAGTGTTCAAAAAGGAAGAGGAGTACTTACCTCGTTTCACCACCAACAATGCAACAATCACATCCTTGAACTTTTCGAATCGCACACCTCCACTTTGCAATCGGGAGTGGACATATGATATAAAGAACGCAAAAAATTCGCGGATCTCCGAAAATGTACTTTTTTTAGTATACATACGTGTATTCTCACACCACGCAAACACATCCGTTGCACGTTTGGAACGCGCAGGTAGGATATACCATTATATCAGGTTAGATTTTGAATAGCTTTTCGAGTATCTTTTCCACATCTTTGGCAGCTCTTGAGTCCATATCTGATTGCTTTAGAGCTATACCGCTGAGCGTTTGGATGTCAGGAGTCTTTTTAGAAGCTGTCGCACCTCCTCGAGCTTTGCGTGCCACTGTTTGCAATAATTCTTCTTTAAGTAACAGAATGCCTATTCTCGAAAGAGCTTGCTCGGCTGCCATAATCTGTTGCACTACATCGTCTGTTCTTCTTTTGCCCTTAATCATACGACGAATACCCTCCAGTTGCCCTATCAACCTATTCATGCGTGCATCCAAGCTCATTTCTGCCATATTTCTCGTACATCAACTCACCCTATCGGGTAAATAATAACAGCTACTCTCGCAGTGTTCGCTTCAATATTTCCGCTTCGATGATTCGCTCAACCGCAAGTATATATACAGCTCGTCGAAGCGTTGCGCGGGACGATGACTCATCTTCTTTCAATGAAAGATATTTTGTCCATAGTGATTCAAAAGCTGAGCTCATGAGGCCTTGAAGCTTTTCATCTACTTCCGATTCTGTCCAGTAATACCCCATGCGATTCTGCACCCATTCAAGATAAGATACACTTACCCCACCGGAATTTGCATACACATCAGGGACAATC
>CAZPDN010000115.1:0-2176 GCA_964585435.1 uncultured Gammaproteobacteria bacterium | reverse complement strand
TCCTATAGTATAATAAGCTCTGAAAGGTGGTGATGGATGAACATCCTCAACTTCGTGGCTCTCGTTGGAGCCGCACTTCTTGTTGCTGGAATCAGCTTCCTTGCAACAAGTAATGTTATTTTGTCCATACTCATCTTCCTCGCTATTGTGTACCTCTGGAGGCACCGTAGTGAGGAAGACTAGTTCGCCTCCTTGGTGACCCTTGTGTTGCATTTCTTCGCAAGGGTCACTCCATTTCTTATACCTCATCCCACCTGATCTACAACGTGTCTTGCTTCGCATAAAACAGGGGAGTATACTTTCCCTATGCAAGCCAAAGTGCTTCGAGTCATCTACACATTCTTCGTTGGCATACTAATCGGTTTGTTTGTGGGAGTAGGCATTGCTGCATTCTATCCGGAACCAACATATCCCGACATGCCAGCAGAACTGAAAGTTATGCAAATCCCAGCAGAGCCTCAAGCTGATCCCACAACTCAAGAAGTTCAAAAGTCTTCAAAACTTGTTCAAAAACAAGCAGAGTATGACAAGCTCACTCGCGCTTATGAACAAAAAATGAAAATATACAATCGCAATGTCTCAATTATCGCCCTCATCGCATCAATCATTATTCTTGTCATCAGCCTAACCACATTCAACAATCTTGAGGTACTTGCAGATGGACTCCTGCTCGGCGGTGTTATATCGCTCCTCTACAGTGTTGCAAGAGTGTTTGGAAGCGGGGATGACAAAGTTCGCTTTGTTGTAGTCTCGGCGGGGCTTGCTGTGGCGCTCATACTTGGGTATGTCAAGTTTGTCACGCCATCTCAAAAAACACCATCACAAAAACCAACTTCTCGACGCAATGCCCTCAACTAGGCCGTACACCACGCTTCTTTCACTTCAATCCATAGACGGCAAAGTAAGTTTTGGCTCATCAGACGTACTGGATTTTGATCGCGATGGTCCACATATACCAGGCATAGCAGAAGGACTTGAGCAGTTTTATGAACGTGAGAAAAAGCACCTCTCAGTTGTATGTACATCTGGAAAAACACTTGCCAAACAAGGCGTCAACATGATCCCTTTCACACCTCGCACAACTCGCTCGACATATATCATCTGTGATAATTCGCCTCACCTCACACATGAAGGATTGTCATATCTTTCACACTGGCTGGAAAAAGTTATCATCTTTACATCCAATCCAACATATGCTCAACTCACCCGCGCTTCATCTTTGCCTAATATAACCATTCATACACTCAGTTCTACACAACCGAATGGCTATTTTTCCCTCCAGAAGGCCATGCACATACTTGCAACTGAGCATTCGATAACAACAATGACGCTTCAAGCAGGAGGCACACTTAATGCATCTTTTCTCGCTGAAAACCTTGTTGATGCTCTCAGTATTGTCATGATGCCATGTCTTGTTGGAGGCGTTGCTACAACCTCTCTTGTTGGTGGGCCATCCATGCACGATCGATCCGACTTGGAGCTCCTACGTATTTTTTCTTTATCGCACGTCACTCGCCTTGATCATGGCTATATACACCTTGAGTACGTTCGCGCCACAAAACAAACCTAAGGTGTATACTTTTTGTATGAAAAGATTTACCCATAACTCAACCCTTGGTCTACTCATCTGTGCTCTCATGCTCGTTCATGCATCTCCCTCGCACGCCAACACATCTCCTTCACCCATGATGAAACGGGGAACGAATGAGGCAGTACGTCAACAAGTGAAGGAAAACAAGATGATGCGCAAAGATTTCCGCAAAGAAACAATGGAGAAAAAGAAGGAGCTACAAAACACCCAACAAGAGGCTCGCAAACAACTGCGCAATGAACAGAAAGAAATAATGAAAAGTGTTTCTCCCACAGAGCGCAAAGGGCTGATTTCGGGTTTCATCCAACAGCGAAAGGATCTTCGCGATGTCCAAAAAGATGCCCGGACCACCATGAAGGAAGAGGTTGCTCAAAAGCGCCAAAGCCTTCGTGAATCAATCCGCACAACGTGGCAGAATCTGTTTGCAAAATAATCTCTTGACATCCCATATGTGATAGATTATATTTATGGTGAACAAACGTTCACACCATGAATACAACAACAGCGCTCAACCATATCCGCTCATTTTTCAAGAAACAGCGACGACTTCCCACATACCAGGAACTCGCTGACCTCATGGGCTTT
>CAZPDN010000114.1:0-2215 GCA_964585435.1 uncultured Gammaproteobacteria bacterium | reverse complement strand
CTCCTACCTCTGCGAAATTTGTTCCACCTCCGGTGCCAGAAATGATGCGTTCTTTATATGATTTAGAGGAATTCTTACATTCTGAAGATGAATATTCTCCATTGGTTAAAGCGGCTCTTGTTCATGCTCAATTTGAAACGATTCATCCTTTTTTGGATGGAAACGGGAGAACAGGAAGATTACTTACTACGTTTTATTTATGTAAGCTAGGCATATTGGAGCAGCCGGTTCTTTATCTATCAGAATATTTCTTAAGCAATCAGCAAGCGTATTACGATGCCCTTAATGAATATCATAGCGAAAATGGAGATATCTCTTCTTGGCTAGAATTCTTTTTAGATGGAGTGGCAATTATTGCAACTGAAGCAATAGATGTTTCTAAGAAGATAAACATGTTAAGACAAAAAGATACAGTCAAAATTCAATCATTAGGTAGGCGAACAAAAACAGGAATGACAGTACTCGAGAATTTATACAAACTCCCCATAGTTAGTGTTAGGAATGTTGAAGAGTGGACGGGTTTGTCCCGAACACAAGCAAATGAACTAGTTCAAAAAATGGTAGAATTAGAAATTCTTGAACAAAAAGATAAAAATAAAGAATATGGAAGAGAGTTCCGATACACAGATTATCTGAAGCTGTTTACGGAAGACTCTTAAACTAGTCTAAAGCGCTTCCCTATATAAGCGTCTGAAGAAGTGCCACTATCCAGAATAGCACCCACACCTCACATTTCTATTTTTTCGATTTCGATGAGGCGGTTGTATTTGGCGAGCCTTTCATAGCGACTCATGGATCCTGCTTTGATAAAGTCTGCTCCGCATGCAACGGCAAGGTCGCTTATGCTGGAATCTGCAGTTTCGCCTGAACGATGAGAGATTACTACTTTCCAGCCTGCCTTTTTCGTTCGAAGAATTGCCTGAGCGGTTTCATACAATGTGCCTACCTGATTGGGCTTGATGAGCACTGCGTTCGATGCTTGTGTCTCGATTCCTTTTTGAATACGATCGATGTGTGTGACATACAGATCATCGCCTACGACAAGTGAGTGGGACCCATGAAGCTTTGTCCACTGCTGCCAGCCATTCCAATCGTCCTCTGCGCATGGGTCTTCGCATGACAGGAGTTCATACTGTTCTCTCAGGGATGACAGGTAATGAATCATGCCCTGGGTATCAAAGTGGGACTCGCCATGTGGATGAGCTTTTTTTAGCGTGTAGATGCCGTTTTGATACATTTCACTCGCAGCAATATCTGTTGCAAGGTCGATGGTTTCTCTCGAATAGCCTGCGCTTCGAATTGCTTCATTGAGCATATCAAATGCCGCGCTGTTGGAGTGGAGTTGTGGTGCAAATCCGCCCTCATCGCCTACACTGGATGCATAGCCAAGTCTTTCCAAGATATCCTTGAGCGTGTGAAACACATTCGATGCCATTTCGACTGAAGCGCTTGGAAGTCGTTCTTTCGGTGAAATCATGCACTCCTGAATATCGAGTACCCAATGGGCATGAGCGCCACCGTTCAAGACATTTACCATGATTCGTGGATAGGATGTTTTTTGAAGCGGAAAATAGAAATCATGAAGCGTTTTCCAAAGGGGTTTGCGTTGCGAAAGTGAGCTTGCCCTTGCGCAAGCAAGTGAGACAGAAAGTAGCGTATTTGCTCCTAATCGTGATTTATTGGGAGTGCCATCAAGTTCAATGAGTCGTTTATCGAGTGAGTCAAGCTTGAAACAATTCATGCCGACAAGAGCATGAGATATATCGGTATGAATAGCCTGACGGGCTTTATCGACACTCTTTCCTCTGTAATGATCAGGCTGGTTGTCTCGCAGTTCAACGCTCTCATGAGAGCCTGTTGAAGCGCCGGATGGTACGGATGCCACACCAATTGTACCGTCTTCGAGCGTAACATATGTTTGCAAGGTAGGATTGCCACGTGAGTCGAGTATCTCAAGTGCCTTGAGGGAGACAATGTTCATTTCGTGTTAAAACAATCCTGGTTGTAGATCGTTTGGCTGTGAAGCCTTGGTTTTGTGCGGGCGAGGCGCAGGGAAAAACCGTTTTTCGAGTGTGCGAAACTCATAGGCATCACAAAAATCATGTAATGCTTCATTGTAATGAGAAAAACGGGCACTATCAATGTCTATAGCAAAATCATCGATTGTGTCTACGAGTACTGCAAGTTTTTTAGAAAGGAGCGCATGTTCTTTATG
>CAZPDN010000113.1:0-2274 GCA_964585435.1 uncultured Gammaproteobacteria bacterium | reverse complement strand
GTCCAAGTACCAAAGCCACCACAAGTGCTGACTGGAGTCCCGTAAGTGAAACAGTAGGAATAATCTGAGCTGTGATATAGATTGCGAGTGCGTTGATGAGGAGTTTAACAATAATGATCATGACTCCATAGTAGCAAGTAGGTATGATAAAATCAAACCATGATTGTTCTCATGTTTTTCGCATTTCTTGCGGGAATTGTTACTATCTTGTCTCCTTGCATTCTTCCCGTACTTCCAATAATCCTATCCGGTTCAATATCGGGCGGGAAGTGGAGGCCGTTGGGTGTTGTTTTGGGCTTTGTGTCAAGCTTTACATTCTTTGCGGTGTTTGCGTTTGGATTGTCGCAGTTGCTAGGGTTTTCAACAGAGTTTCTGAGGACGCTTTCAGTATTGTTGCTTTTTTTGTTTGGATTGAGTCTGTTCTTTGAAAAAGTCCAGTTCTACATCGAGAGTATTGTATCTCGGTGGATGCCATCATCCGGTGCGCGCTACGAAGGATTCTGGGGCGGAATTGTGTTGGGGTTGTCATTGGGATTTATCTGGACACCATGTGTTGGACCTATCCTTGCATCTGTGCTTACACTTGCTGCCACTCAGCAGGTTTCATACCAGCTTGTTGCTATAGCAGCCTCGTATTCGCTCGGCTCTGCCCTACCAATGCTTGCAATTTCATATGGAGGAAAGAGAATTCTGCATGTCCTCCCCTTGTTTAGGAGCAAATCCTTGTTCATTCAAAAAGTTTTCGGCGTCATTATCTGTCTTATGGCGATCTTGATTCATTTTAATATTGATAGAGATTTTCAGACAGCTTTCTTGGATCGGTTCCCAGGCTATGGAAGCGCTCTTACGAGATTCGAAAACAATGACTATGTGAAAATGAAAATTGATGAGTTAAAGAAAGAAAAAGGCGTTTCGTTTAAAAAGGATAGTTCGGTTGGATATGATGCACCAAACAAGGATTTTGTTGGTGGGACACGCTGGCTGAATTCAGAACCCTTGTCGCTCAACACGTCTTTAAAGGGCAAGGTTGTTTTGGTAGATTTTTGGACATACACCTGCATAAATTGTATTCGCACACTCCCCTATCTCGTGAAATGGTATGACACGTATAAGGATGACGGATTTGTGATTGTAGGGGTGCATAGTCCTGAATTCGAATTTGAAAAAAAAGAATCAAATGTTCGCGAGGCAATGAAGAAATATGGCATCACGTATCCAGTTGTTCAGGATAATGAGTTTGCCATCTGGAGGAGCTATAACAATAGATACTGGCCGGCTCATTATCTGATAGATCGAGAGGGTAGGGTCCGCATGGAGCATTTTGGCGAAGGTGCCTATGAAGAAACTGAGAAAATGATCCAGGATCTGTTAGATGTTCAGAAGCCAATCCCCCAGTTGGAAGGTGATGCTGATCAACAGCAGAGAACGCCTGAAACATACGTTGGCTACGAGAGGCTTGAGAGATTGCGAGCGGGGCAGTCTATCGTAAAACATGTTTCCCATAGGTATACCTCATCTTCATATCTTGGTACTGATGAGTGGGCCTTTGAGGGAATGTGGACTGTGGGACCTGAATATGCAACATCTCAGAAAAAGAGCTCCATACATATGAAATTTCGAGGGAAAGATGTGTTTTTGGTCATGCGACCGGAAGAGTCTGCAGGATCTGTTCGTGTACAAGTGCTGATTGATGGTGTAGTAAGCAAGGAGATTGATGTGCGCGATGATGATATGTACCAGCTCGTGAAGGGCGATGTGTATGGTGAGCATGAGCTTGAAGTGGTGTTTGATGGCAAAGTTCACGTGTACGCCTTTACATTTGGATAGCATGTCCCCTATTCTTCTTCTGCATAAGCCCGTAGGCAAGACTCCTCTTGATTGCATACGAGACTATGTGTCTCGCAATCCTGCGTATGAACATGTTTCTCTTGGATATGCAGGGCGACTTGATCCTATGGCAGAAGGTCTGTTGGTAGTCTTGGTAGGAGATGAGAACAAAAATAGAGAGCGATATTTGGGTCTGGATAAGGAATATGAGGTAGAGGTGTTGTTTGGAGTTGAGACTGATACGTATGATGTGTTGGGTTTGATAGGCGAGACACATAGGGTTGTGATCGAGCGTGATGATGTAGCGTGTGTTTTGGACGCCTTTACGGGAGAGATTGTGCAAGAGTATCCCCCCTATTCTTCCAAAACTGTTAATGGCAAGCCTCTCTACGCGTGGGCTCGAGAAGGGCGTTTGGGAGAAATCCAGCTCCCATCTGAAATGCGAAC
>CAZPDN010000112.1:0-2296 GCA_964585435.1 uncultured Gammaproteobacteria bacterium | reverse complement strand
GCCTTATCAATAACGATGAAACACAGTTTTTCTACGTACCCATAGGCGATTTGCACAAATTGGGGGTAGAGAACTACAGTCAGCTCAAAGTGGTATTGAAAAATGAAGAAGGCGTTGCTGACGTTCGCGCAAACATTGAGACGCTTGGTTACAATACTTCAAGCGTAGGCGACACAGTTTCTCAGATTCAAAGCCTCTTCGATACGCTCAGAATTGTGTTGGGTGTGATCGGTCTTGTCGCACTGGCTGTTGCTTCGTTGGGGATGTTCAATACACTCACTGTATCTCTTCTTGAGCGTACTCGAGAAATTGGAGGTATGAAAGTTATTGGAATGGTGTCAAAAGAAATTCAATACTTGTTCCTCACTGAAGCTATGATTATGGGTTTCTCGGGCGGGATTGGTGGATTGCTGTTTGGCTTTATGTTTGGACACATTACATCACTCATAGTTTCAACATTATCCATAGCTCAGGGTCTTGGCTACATGAATCTGACTTACATACCGCTTCCATTTGTAGGCTCCGTATTGGTATTATCATTTATAGTTGGTATTGTTACAGGTCTATACCCAGCCAAGCGCGCACGAAGTATTTCGGCACTCAACGCTCTACGATATGAATAAGAAAAAGCAACCAATCAAGAAGAAAGCCACCTCTAAAAAAACGTCTGGATCAGTCAGGATTGAGACAGTGAGCAAACTCGAGACAAACTTCGACACAAAAACTCAGAAATCGGGAGGATATCTTGCTGGTATGCGACAAATGATAACTCTGCGATTTATGGTTATTGTGGCTATTTGGACGGGGATTACGTATCTCCTTGTAGTCGGCATACATGAAAATTACACAGAGATAAAATCCTATTTCAAGCCTCGAATCAAAAACGTAGCTTCATTTCAGAATTCCAGTATTTCGTACGTGGATCCACGAGATGTGCTCAAGCAAATGATGAAGCCATCCCGAGAATTTGTTCTCATAGATTTGCGAGATAAGAAGGATTTCTCGAAAGCGTACATAAAGTATTCTGTAAACGTCCCATTCACGCAGAACTCGGATGCGTTTGTGGAGCGGGTGCAAGAGAAAGCGGGTCGTAAGCACATTGTGCTCATGGCGTACAGTTCATTTTCAACATCAGGTGAACAAGCGGTTGAATTATTGAAGAAAGAAGGAATCAATGCAGATCTGCTTAAGATTGGCTGGAATGAGCTCTATAACTTCCCACATATTTGGCTACCTGAACACGAATGGGATTCGTTTGATTTTAGAAGCATGCTTCAAGATGATCTACGATAGTTTTTTCTTCATTATTGGAATATCAATGGGCTCGTTCTTAACCGTGTGCGCTGATCGCTTCAGTCGAGATATGTGGCCTACAGGAAGATCGAAATGCGATCATTGTCATAAACAGCTTCGAGTAATCGACTTGCTACCACTCTTTTCCTGGATATCGTTGCGTGGCGTTAGTCATTGTTGTAAAAAGCCCCTTCACATAACGTATCCGCTCATTGAGCTTGTGTCTGGGATAGTTTTTGTCTTGGTGGGACGATATTGTATGAATCTGACATTATTCGATGCATTGACCGTGCTTACAATAACAAGTGTGTTGCTGGGGATAGTGATTTCAGATATTCGATACCATATCATCCCCGATGTGATGACGGCGATACTCACTATCACAGCAGTTATTCACAACGGCCTTCAGCACCTCCAGGCGGCTCTTGGACTGTGTCTGGGGCTATATGGTGTATATATCCTCACGAAGCGCAAAGGCATAGGATTGGGGGATGTGAAGTTTATGATCCCGTTTGGACTCATGCTTGGCATGTATGATGGATTTGTCGCGCTCTACATAGCAATATTGACAGGGGGATTGTGGGGGGTGCTCCTTGTGTTGGCAGGCAAGCGCTCTCTTAAAAGCTCAATAGCGTTTGGGCCATTTCTTATTGTAGGTTTAGTAAGCATGCTTGTGTGGGGAGATCAGATCCGAGCAATAATTCAAACATACATATTGCCTTAAAAACGTCGCCATATGTGCATTTCTTAGCACGATGTGTGTGATACAATGAGGCGTTATTAATATACAAATCATATGATTGAAAAAACATTGGTGGTTGTCAAACCAGATGGTGTGGTACGAGGTCTTACAGGCCAAATAGTAGCTCGTTTCGAGCGTGTTGGGCTCAAGCTCGTTGCCGCAAAAATGATGCATGTTACCAAAGAGCTCGCAGCCATGCATTATCCAGCAGATAGAGATGAATTGTGGGTGGCTATCGGTAACAAGACTCTTGAAAACTAT
>CAZPDN010000111.1:0-2307 GCA_964585435.1 uncultured Gammaproteobacteria bacterium | reverse complement strand
GTCCATGGTGATGCTCTGTGCATTTGTGAGGTCATAGTACTTCATAAGCTGTTCGGATAGGTGTTTCTTCAAATCTTTCATCTCAGAAGACAGCTCTTTCATTTCCTCAAGTGTGCTTATAACAGATCCAATATTCATAAGCTGGTCTTTTGTAGCTTTGAGTTTGTTTTTTGCTTCAGTGAGGATGGCTTCGTGTTCTTCGTACACCTGATCATTTTCAAGAGTATCCTTGATCATTTCTTTGAACTTTCTGAGCTCGTTTTGTTTTGCAATGATGCTCTGGTGGTAAATCTTGATTGTCTTTTCAAGATCAAGCATTGCAAGTGGATCAGTGGTTGAAGATTGTTGTGCAGGTTCTTCATCATATGTAACAAAAGCAGTGTCCTGCGTGGTGTTGAGTGTGTTTTGTGTGTCATCCATAGGGTATTTACTTTACCTATCTTTGCGCATCTTTGCAAGTATGGGTATAATATAGGCTATGGAACAACACGAAATACCTCAAGTTTTATACTATGCAACAATTGAGTGCGAAGATGGACTTGTGGAAAGCCCTCACTTTACTGTGTTTGACAATCTTCAAGAAGGAGTGAAAGCAGTGGGTGAATACTGCCGGGACAGGGAGTTTCACGTGACATCCATTACCATGAAAGAAGTTGTGTATGTTGGCACATGTGTGCCATCTGATGAATGTTTTGTACTCATTCCTCATAACGACAAAGGGGTCGATGATGATTTCCGAGATCCTCTCGAGCAGGCTGAAATGGTAGAAAAAGCAGAACGAGCAGGAAATGACCACGCACTCATGTCTGTGTTGCCTTTTGAACAAGACGTCGAGCACATTTTGTGTCGGTCATACATCATGGGTCCTTATATGCCTGCACGCAATGCAGATGAATTCGAGATTCTTCTAGAGCGCGAACCTTTTGTAACGTCGGAGCCATTAGACTGCCTCTGGTTGTATAAGCCCACAGGAGCGTGGCATGAATACAGAAACGACCAGGGATAATCACCTTACCTGCCGATGGAGATGCTGTTAGATATGTAGCGACTGGGTGAGAATCTGCACGTGCTTATGATTGGAAGGACTGATTCAGGGAAGCCTCCGTCAGCATGAAAACTCTCGCTAAGAATTGGATTCTCGCGCAACAATATCTGTGTGCATCTGATTTGATCGTCCGGCAAGCCTCTTGATCTCTGATCAAATGAAGATGGTCTGAGCGCAAAGACGCATGTTTCGCATGTTTCTGACATGGTGAGAGTATAGCGCATGGCAGGTAAAAAGCAAATAGCTGAATGAGGAGGGTGTGAACCCAGGGGCCGGTAGGGCCCCTGGGGTTGTGGTTGGAGTCCCCGCTCGAAAACGAGGGGGCCAGCGATGTTCACTCGGTCAGCTCGTTCAGTGCTGATAGTGCTCGATCAGCAATTCTCACCACCATGGCTCCGAAGCTGATCATCATGAGGACTTTGAAGAAGCCCAAATCAGGACGTTGGAGGAAGAGCGTGTTTCCAGATCCAAGCACCATAAAGTAGCAGAGTACGGCCAACATGCCTTCCACTACTGTTGTCGAGCTCGGAAGAGGCAGTGACAGTGCTGGAGCGATGAGGCTTACCAGAAATGTCAGAATCATAGCCATCATTGTGATTCCAGCCATGATGGTGAGGTCATCACCCCAGAGCCAGAAGAAGATTCCTGTTGAGAAAGCCCCCAGGACCGTCAGGAGCATTCTAAACATGCTTGACTTGCTATTCATGCAAACGTTTCCTTTCCTTGTGGTGTGAACGGATTGAACGGATTGAAATGTGCGTGTCCACGCAGTATCTGCACGAGATACAGTTGAACAACACAGATTATAGCACAGAATCACCTTTTTGGGGCTGTGGGGTGGGCTTTAGCAAAAGGATAGCGCCATTAGGAGGTTCTGATCGTAGATCAACATACCACGAGAAGCGCGAAGGCGAGAGAGGCTACAAAATCGGGATTCTTATCTTTAGACATGTACCCATGTTTGAGCTGAGTAGGCACAACATCAGGATTTTGCAGATAAGTCAGAATACTATCATGCCGTCTGTGGCAATGAAAGAAATGGTGCCCGTGGAGGCATGTTGATGATGTTCAAGATGCATCCACGGGCTTGAATTAGAACCTGCCTGACTTTTTCATCCAGCCGTTCAGGAGGAAAAAGCCACCGGCAAATGCCCAAATCATGATGAAAAACGCGTTGAGTGTGAGTGGGCCAATGTTCCAGCTCGTCATGAGGATGTGGATTGCGCTCAAGATTTGCCCGCAAACTCCGAGTAGCGCACATG
>CAZPDN010000110.1:0-2308 GCA_964585435.1 uncultured Gammaproteobacteria bacterium | reverse complement strand
ATTATGGGAATGGAGGTTATGCTTTATGAAAAACACTAAGATCGGCATGTTGTACCAACCTATTTAAGTGTCAAAAACATGAATGTCTCCTCTGGTGCCGGAGAGAGGACTTGAACCTCCACTTCTTTTGGAAACTGGTTCCTAAAACCAGCGCGTCTACCATTTCGCCACCCCGGCATGAGGTAATTATAGCATAGAATAGCGTCGGATCTTGGCTTCTTCTCGCTCAAATTTCGACATAAAAGTGCGCACTTTGGGTGCCCATGTTGTCGATCCACCAGCATAGCGATGACCAATAGCTTCAAGTGACTCTGCTCCCCTATTGATGTATTTTTCGCGCAAAGCTATACCGACAGTTTCAATACCAGCTTCCCAAGACGGAAAATAGGTACGTCCAACGTTCCATCCAAATGGATTGTGCGTGCCATCAATCATGACACGTCCAAATCCAGATTCAACACCAGCAATAGATGGAAGCATATATGGATCTAGTTCATTTTCTTGCGCAATACGCATAAAGTGATCCACCTCATCAGCCAGAGGAGATCTATGACGGTGCAATACTGCTCGCATAGCTTGCTTTTGAATCAACGTTTCCGTGTCGATACTCGACTGGAGTTGAGCTGAATGGCTCACTGAAACAGCCTCATATGCACGCAATGGTTGAGGTGAAGCAAACATAGAAACAAGCAGAACTAACGAGATTAAAAATGTTTTCATGAGTGTGAAATCAACTGAGTATGCCTATTGGTTATGAATGGGCATGCTTTTGCAGATTTCTTGTGAAGAGTTATGAAGTTCAAAAAGATCTCAGAGCCCCCCAACTGCTGGAGCGGAGGACTCCAAGAACTGAGAAGAAGTATAGCACAGTACTATAGGCGTGTCAAGTGGTTGTTATAGGATACTTGAAAAGGGCATGTGTCTAATATGTTTCAATTTTGTGGAAAAAGAACCGCACAGCGCGTGACCACGATCCGTTTGATCCAGGTGTATATTTCTTCATAATTTGCTCTGTGGTGATTAGCCCTTTGTCTAGGTAATTCTTCTTGATTCCGTTAGAGACTGTCCTGATAGCAGTTTCATATGAGTCGAATTTTGTGATGGTGTCTCCATAAATACCCCACCCCCAACAGTTATAGGATCCTTCTGGAATCTTGCGACATGCAAGAGACTCCTGCAAAGATATGGCAACAAGCAGTCTATAATCGTAGCCATTTTTATCCGCCTCTTCTACAAGGAGGTCTGCATAATCAAAAAGGGGCGAGTTGAGCGAGCGTAAATACCTGCGAAGCTTTGCTGCTCTGCCGTCTACTACTTTGACTTCAGATTGAAAGGAGTCCATGATAAGTGGTGCTGAAGACTGTGTATCCACTCCTTCGAGTTGTTCTATTGCCTCGATGTCCGCCAGGATCCGCTTTTGAGAAGCTTCTATCCGTAGCGTCTTGAGATGAGTGAGAATAAGAATGGTGTTGAGTACGCCAAATATGATGCCTGCAAGCATGAGAATACCCAATCTTCGCAATGTTGTAGAAGGAATCATGTATCCATTGTATAATATCTCAGCACGAGAGACTGTACTGATGATCGCGAAGCCCCCGTAGCTTAATGGATAGAGTCCGTGTCTTCGGAACACGTTGTGGGAGTTCGATTCTCTCCGGGGGCACAGCCTTCATCATCTCAGTTCCGTGTATCTCCCTCCTTGGTGGCTATAGCTCAGCTGGTTAGAGCGACAGTTTGTGGAACTGTAGGTCGCGGGTTCGAGTCCCGTTAGCCACCCCAAGCACTTTTGCCCTTTTCGATATGTAAAAAAAGGATCAGCCTAACTGGGCGAGAATTTCTCTTTCGTACTTTGCAGCATCGAAGTCCTTCATGAGGTAAAGGTGATTACAGGTAAAAGTGAGTTTATCTAGTTGCTTCTTGAGATGTTCACCAACCTTATCAAGGACCTCGAGTGGGATGTCATAATGAAAACTTACATGTGGTCTTCAGCCCCCCATTTCATGCTCCGGGTTCTTTGTATGTACGAGAGGCTTGAATAAGTTGACAAGTGAGGAATGAATTTCATAGAGCTTACTATCAACGTTAAGCTCCAAAAACATCGTTGGTCCATAGGGAGTATCCTTAAAAATATCTACTTTTTCAAATGTGACCGTGAAAGGAGAGAAACTATGAGTATTAAATAGATGTACAATGGCACTTTCATCATTTTGAGAATTGATGAAAGGTTCGTTTTATCGCAAAGTGAGGATAGTTTCTTAAAATGTAATGCTTTTCTTTCAAGACATAAGGTGTGTAGTCAATTCCAAAT
>CAZPDN010000109.1:0-2431 GCA_964585435.1 uncultured Gammaproteobacteria bacterium | reverse complement strand
CCTCCATACACCCACGTCATGTCAATCTGCTGAGTTGGTGGCAGTATTTCTTTCGCCTGTCTTTCGCTAAAAGGTACCAAATAATACAGTTCCTTCTGTGGAAATGTGCGTGCGGCCAAGATGATGTCTTCACGTGGGGAGGAGACGTAGGTGTGGACTGTTGGCTTTACCTCGTTTTGGATGAGTTGGGCGGCATCGAAACATGCCAGCAGTATGAATAGTGGTGCAATCTTGCGAATCTTTGTTGCACATACTGCCAAGAATATAGCGATGAAGGGATACAGACCCAGCGCATACCACGAAACGCGCGTTTGAAACCGCGTCAAGGATGCCAGTGGCAAGAGGATGAGGAGAAGTATGAGAAACACTATGTATTCCTTTCGCATCAGAGCCCATGTCTGAATACTTTTCTTCAGAAGCGATCCTTTCTGAGAGAGGAATGTATAGAGCCATACGATAGGAAAGATAACAGCAAGTAGGATCCAAGGCTTCAATTCTTTCCACAACAATAGAAAATAAAACCACCACCTCTCCAAATGGAATTCAATTGGGTACTTTCCTCGTTTTATGATGTTGTCAAATATGTAGACGCGAATGAAATCGTCCCCGTAGCGGGCATACATGAGAATATGCCAAGGGGCTACTACACAGGCCCAAACTGCAATCATGCGAACATAGTTAGTGATAGTTTGGCGTTGTGGCTTGAATGCGTACGTCAGGAGAAGGACGCCCATGAATTGAACAGAGCCAATGCCTTTAAACATAGTACCTATGCCAAACAGCAAGCCTGCTATATAGCTCCATTTGTATGATCGAATGGATTCAATCCATGCCCAACAAGCCAAAAAGACAAACAGCGTGTAGAACATGTCTGTTGATAATCTGAGCGAATAAATCACTACAAGTTCCCCAGTGAGTAGGAGTACTGTAGCAAGCGTCGCTGTCATCACAGAAAAATATCTTTTTGTGAAGAGATACACCGCAGTGATGAGTCCCAAGCCTGCCAAGGCTGATCCTGATCGCAATACGAATTCACTCAGCCCAAACATCTTTGAGAGTCCTACTAACACCCACGTGTAGAGGGGAGGCTTTTGCATGTCGATGTATTCATTCCATATGTTTGAAATGAAGTGTTGAGCAGTTTGCATCTCCTTTGCATATTGCGAATAGAGACACTCATCCCAGTCCATAAAGGGATTGCGCCCGAGCTTGAGGAAATACATGTATGCGACAAAACCAAGAATCACTATGAGGGGTAGGTAGGGAAGCAAAGGCTTTACTCTTTTGAGGAGTCCGGTACTCAATGCAGTGAGATACATATGTGAAGTATAGCAGAGGATGGGGTTTGCAGATAAAGATGATGATCTAAGATGCTTCTATTCGTTTAGAGCCGTTCGAGCAAATGATAGATATCTATTCTATGCCCAATCAGAATGATATGTACAATATCTGTTTTTTGACGATAGACGATTCTATATTGGCCAACTCTCATTCTAAAAATGTCTGAATAGCCGACAAGTTTTTCCTTTTGTATCTCGGTCGCAGAGATTTGTTGCAGTGAGCGGAGTTTTTTTACAACTGCAATCTGATCTAATTTGTGAATCTTGTGTAGTTCTTTTTCTGCACGGGGAGAAAGAATGACCTTCATATCCCAAGCTCCTCCGTCACATCTTCGAGATCGCGACCCGTACTAAAGTCTGTCTCTTCTACTGCCTGACGATCAGTCGCATTTTCCATGTATGAGACAATCAATTCATACAAATCCTTACCTAGGATATATGCTTTCACCTCATTTCTACTTTCAACTGCAAGTGGGAAATCAAGGGCATTTTTAATAGCCAGTGAAGGATTTATTTTGAGTTGTGATATTGATATCGAGTTCATGAAGCTGATGATATCACCCGTCAGGTCGTTTGTCAAGACCTCTGAGTTGGTCTCTAGCGAAAAGCTGACTCTAGTCATCTGACGATTGTGCAAGATCCACTTTTAACAGCTTTAGATCGATCTCATCTCCAGTGATGATCCCCGATGCTTTGGCTTCTAAAAAAAGAGACTCTAGTTTTTCATAGCTTTGCCCGCCTTCAGCGAAATCCATCCTTTTTATATACTGACACATCTCGCAGTCGTTTTCATATTCCCATCCATGAGCTTTGTTCCGTAACAATACATTACGTTGTATTCTTGTTAATTTGTTTTCCATGATGTCATAGTATCAGGGAGAAGTGAAATTTCTATGAAGTGAGAAGATGAGGCTGAAAGGGGAAAAATTAATCGTAAACACAGCGGAGCGATATCTCAGGAATAGTGATTTGTTGAATATGTGTCCAGGCTTGTTGACTATGTTGGAACGTATTACAAACTCAATACGAGTTCTTCAGTTATTTGATCGAAACTAGTTACAACTTTAGTCGCCGCATGTAGAGCCCCTGGC
>CAZPDN010000108.1:1207-2479 GCA_964585435.1 uncultured Gammaproteobacteria bacterium | reverse complement strand
AGAATTACGCAAACCACTGGTGATGGTTCCCAAGAAGCCAAGCAGGCGTTGTTGGCTGATTTGATACAGTCATCTGATCCGCTCTCTGCTCGTTACATCGTCCGCATCCCCACTCAGACGCTCAGGCTGGGTTTTTCTGATATGACTGTTCTAGATGCTTTGTCGTGGATGTTGGTAGGAACCAAATCCCTGCGAAAAAAGATTGAAGAAGCATATCATGTGCGCCCAGATTTGGGGTATATAGCGCATACGATCAAGCTCCATGGCGTAGAAGGACTCCGTCATGTTCAGCCGGAGCTTTTTACCCCCGTCCTCATGATGAAGGCACAGAGGCTTCCAACTCCCGAAGATATATTTGAAAAGCTCAAAACTGCTGTCATTGAGCCTAAATATGATGGATTTCGCCTCCAGGCACATATGCAACGAACACATGATGGTGTTCGTGTTGCCCTTTATTCTCGCGGTCTCGATGATGTGACGTACATGTATCCCGATATTGTTGAGGGTTTGAAGAAAGACCTTCAGGCAGAGACCGCAATCATAGAAGGCGAAGCAATTGGCTACGATGAGCAAACAGGTGACTTTCTCCCTTTCCAAGAAACAGTGCAACGAAAACGTAAATACGATGTTGAAGAGATGGCAAAGTCAATTCCCTTGAAGATGTTTGTGTTTGAGCTCTTGTATGTAAATGGTGAATCGTGCTTGCAGGTGCCCCTGCATCAGCGCGTCTCCATGATGCGAAGCATCATTAAAGATGCAGAAGTGCATCAGGCTACGCTTATCCTATCTCCCGAGCAAGAAATGCACTCCGCCCATGATGTGCACGTAGCATTTGACGAAGCTATCGCCAAGGGTTTGGAAGGCATCATGGTGAAGAAGAAGGATGGACCATATCAACCAGGAGGTAGAGGCTGGCACTGGATCAAATTCAAGAGGAGTTATTCTTCAAAAATCGAGGATACGCTCGATTGTGTTGTGATGGGATATGATGCTGGAAAAGGCAAGCGCGCAGGATTTGGAGTGGGGGCTTTCCTTGTGGGTGTGTATGATGCTGATGCAGACATGTATCGGACAGTTGCAAAAATAGGAACGGGTTTGTCTGATGAGCAATGGCGATATCTGCACACAGAGTGTCAGAAAATTTCCACCCCATCAAAACCTGCTCTCTACGATGTTGATCCTCTTGTGAATCCAGATGTGTGGGTTAAGCCTCACATTGTTGTCGAGATCAAAGCTGACGAGATTTCGAGATCACAAATGCACACAGCAGGT
>CAZPDN010000108.1:0-1197 GCA_964585435.1 uncultured Gammaproteobacteria bacterium | reverse complement strand
GCTCTATGAGGAAAACAGCATCAGGAAAAGCGGAAGAGGTTGATGTGGCTGGATATGCCTTGCGCTTTCCTCGACTTGTACGCTTCCGCTCAGACAAGAAGCCCACAGACTGCACAACTCTCGACGAAGTGACAGCTATGTTTGGTGATCAGATTCAAGGCGTGCGCCAATCTTCGTAAGGATCGGATCGATCTTGTAGGCCTTGATCATGGGAAGATTTTTCTTGGAATAACCAAAAAAGAAAGAAGAAGGGTTGTTTTTGATGCGTCGACCAGATGTTTTGACCACCAAATGTGTGTCAAAACGCACCTCCCCCACCTTGGAAAGGTGAATAGAAATATCAATATCTTCATGTATCAAGGAATCATCTGACCACACATCATGTTTAATCTTTTCCCACGCAGATTTTCTCAATGAGGAGTTCGGGCCTATCATGATGTTGTTTCCATAAATAATCTTACACGCGTTGTTAAACAGATTAGATAGTAGGGCTATGTGAGCGTGTGTATAGTTAAGATCGTAATATACAATTGGTCCCGACAATCCAACCAAATCTTTCGTTTCTGAGAAAGCCTTTTCGATGTCTGCTAGCCAGGTAGGAGGAACTATTGAATCAGCGTCTGTGCGAGCCAGTATGTCTCCCTTTGCAGAATTGAAGCCTGTGTTCCTTGCATGAGCTTGTCCTTGTTTCGTTTCGTGAATAACCTTTGCCCCCATGTTGTGTGCAATCTCGGCTGTTTTGTCCGTAGAGTTGTTGTCTACAACTATGACTTCATCCGCGGGGCGAGTTTGTGCAAACACATGCTTTAGAGTATCTGCAATGTGCTTTTCTTCGTTGTATGCGGGGATCACAACAGACACTTTCATAAGCTGTATTATACCCTAAATTTGGCTAGGATAGGCGTGTGGTCAGGAGCAAAGCTATCGATTTGGGCTGTCTTGATGTGATAAATGTTCTTGTATACGATGTAGTCTAATTTGAATTTAAAAGGCCAGAAGCGCAGGGTTGATCGAAATGTGTGAAAAATGTTTCGCGAGGCTTCCTTGAGCCCGTGTCTTTTGAGAAGCTTTTCCAATTTGCGCCGACCATACGGGTAGTTAAAATCACCCAGAACTATATGTGGATCCTTTGTTGAGGTGAGGGGTTCGCAGATCTGATCAAGTTGTTTCTCTCTCAAATTGTTTGTTGTGTATGGT
>CAZPDN010000107.1:0-2565 GCA_964585435.1 uncultured Gammaproteobacteria bacterium | reverse complement strand
ACATAAAACAGTCGCAGCTTTCGATAAAGTAGGAGGATACTACATGATTGTTGCCCAAACCAGCTCATTCACCCCATCCACACAACCATCTCGTAGCCAGCCAATCACACAACCAACACCACAGAAACCACAACTCCAGCCCAAAAAACCATCAAATAAGCCTGTACTGGGTGCTCAAACACGCAAGACTTCTAAACCAACTCAAAAGAGCCTTTTTGATCACATAAAGAACATACTTCGAAAATAGGTTGAGCTCCTAACATATTGCGAGGAGTCACATCCTGCTCAATCACCATACCCTCCCAGAAATCTGCTCGTACAAATAAAGAGAAATAGTGATACAATGCGACATATGGCATTTCAAAGAAAGAATAAACAATACGGTGGCGGGAACAAAGATCGAAGCGGAAGCAGAGGAGGTTATGGTGGAGGGTTTAAGAAAGAGAATCCGATCATGCACTCAACAACGTGTGGTAACTGTGGTAACGCATGTGAAGTACCCTTCCGCCCAACAGGGGAGAAGCCTGTATATTGCTCAGACTGTTTTAGAACCATGTCTGCCAGCAACATAAAGCGATCTGATACACCATTTGAGCGCAAATCCTCTTTTGAACGCGAGCGCCCTCGATCAAGTCAGTCGGATCGTGCAAGTCGTTTTCCAGCCATGCCTCACAATAGAGAGCAGTTTGAACAGCTCAATGTCAAATTGGACAAAATCATTCGCCTCCTCGGCGGGGATATCACAAAACGGGCTGAGCCTGTAGGACAGGCTACTCAGAAGCCTGAGGATGAATAACATCTTCCTCTTTGATATACTTTTGAATGGATCAATCCGAACATGAAACACCTTCTCAAACAGACGATGTAGGAAATATACTTAAGCAACTCTTCGATGAGGACCAATCTGACCGACCAGACAGTCCTGAATTTTTACAACAACTTCAAACCGATCGGGCTTTCGCAGAGAAGTTCCTGTCGGATCTCAGGTTAAAAGATCAGAAAAGACGAGAAAGAGCTCTGGCGATTATTGCTTCTGCACTTCATTTAACTGCTGAGGACTATCACCATCTTTCTTATCTTTTTCAGCATGGAGAGACGCCAGAAGATTATGTTCGTGCATTTATGTATTCAATACAAGCAGTTGCACAGGGACTAGAACCACACATATCACTTGTTCCTCACTCATTTGATCGTTATGCTGTGAATACATCACATCCACAGCGATATGGAACTCAATCAGGAGTGAGTAGTGACGGATCACCCATATCACCAAAATTCGCCGATGATTTAACAGATGATGAAATACGTTTTTTTATGTTGCGCCCACAATCACAATCACAATCACATCCACACATAACCGAGGGACAAGCGATTCAAATGTGGAACGAGCTTTCTCAAACAGATAGAGATGCATTCCTGGATGAGATTAGACAAAAATTCCAAGCAATGTAAGACACAAAATCCCCATATTCATTCCATCAAATATCAATCGTCATACCTCTTATCATTATTGAGATTGACTCAAACACATGTAATAAGCATTATACAGCAATCTTTCTCGCAATAATATGAAATACATGCCAATGCTTTGACTCTCCATTGGCAGTTACCCCATAAAGTTCTTTCTCTAACAGTGTGATTGTTTGCATCTCTCTCAACATGCCCAGCACTTCATCACGTCTATGAAAAGTCATCTTTTTATCGCTACTCCAAGAATCATTATCACCAAACAATTGCCCTGAATAGATGCCATCAAGCTTTATGGATGATACTATATTCTGCCAAACAGTGTTAAATGTCTCAGGTGGGTTAAAAGGTAAAGACCAGGATGCATGTACAAGATCAAATTTCGATTCACCAAACTCGAACTCATCAAATGCTGATTGTACAAATGATAGTCTATCATTGCTAAGTGATGTAACGTAATTGGATATATCTTCTTTATCCACTGCGACCACAGAATCAAATCCATTCTCTAATAGGTACCGAGTATCATTAAGCACACCAGCTCCAAGATCAAGAGCATGCCCTCTATGCAGAACTAACGGCAATGCTTGTTGAAGTAGTTTGGAAGGATGTTTTCCTCTCGTATTGTTGTAGTAGTTTGTCCAATCAGGATTCTTCTTGAGTTTCATGCTCAAAGTATAGCAGAGCCTATTTCTGATAACCGGTTGGGACTAAGAGACTTGTATGGGAGCTCAAACCGCAATTAGGACTGAGTCCACACCTTGATAGCATCTGCAAACATCTGACTTCCTTGGTCGCCCCACTTTACCCAGTTAGTAATTTCTCCCATCGGCACGAACTTCCTATCAAGCAGAATCCCATCGTCCGGATCATGGGTATGTGAAAGCACATTCTCAATTTCACAGATAAATCGTGCTTGATAAAACTCATCTCCTTCGTTTCGGTTCGGATTCTGTGGAAATGTGACTTTCTGAACACCAAGAGGTTGGCAGTTTTTCACAATTACAGTTGCTTCTTCCATCATTTCACGCTTAAGTGATTCTTCTAATGTCTCTCCAGGCTCTGGTTTGCCACCTGGAAGAATCCATTCATTACCAT
>CAZPDN010000106.1:0-2600 GCA_964585435.1 uncultured Gammaproteobacteria bacterium | reverse complement strand
CTCCCAATGGTGCCAAAGTTGCTTTTCCAACAATCCCTGATCCGGATAATGTCGAGCGTGTTTTCTTAGATTCTGTTGCAAATTTTTTAAATGTGTTCCACTCCTGGCATTCTGGACATTTGCCATACCACGAAGCAGAACCATATCCACACGAAGAACAAACATACTGAGTCATGCCCTTATCATATCAGAGGTTTTGGAGAAGTTCATGAAGTTTTCGTATTTCTTCATCGTTGACGACAGAGATTGAATACACCTCATGTTCAGCAAACATTTTTTTGAGCTCATTCATGCGCTCTTGAGAAACAGTATCTGATTTTGTAAGTAGAACTATTTCTCGCTTCAAGGCCAATTCAGGATTGTATGCAGACAATTCTTCTCGTATCACACGATAATCTTGCTCACACGTTTCTGTGGATGAGTCAATACAGTGGAGTAAGACTTTCGTTTTCTCAATGTGTTTCAAAAAGCGCACCCCAAGCCCCTTGCCCTCATGAGCGCCTTCGATGAGCCCGGGTATATCTGCTATCAATATATTGCCACATACACCCAAATGGGGCTCGAGCGTTGTAAATGGATATGCTCCAACCTTTGAGTGTGCTTGAGTGAGGACATTCAACAGACTGGATTTTCCTGCACTCGGAAGTCCGACAAGACCAACGTCGGCAATATAACGCATGTCGATGACAATGTGGATGTGTTGACCTTTTCCTCCCTCTTCGCTCTCACGAGGAGCTTGGGTCGTGCTTGTCCTAAATTCAAAGTTTCCTCGTCCGCCACGACCTCCACGAGCTATGCGGAAACGATATCCCACCTCATTACACTCCCACACAATTCCTTTTTCAACATCCGTAATTGTTGAGCCTATTGGAACTCGAAGCACTGTATCTTGGGCATTCGCACCATGCTGTTTTCGAGCACGTCCGTGCTCTCCGTGAGATGCCTTGATTTCACGTTTTGAGATGTATTGTTTGAGAGCTGTGATGTCGGGAACTGTTTCTATATAGACGTTTCCGCCACGTCCTCCATTACCACCATCAGGTCCTCCTCGCGGAATAAACTTTTCTCGTCTAAAAGATACTGCTCCGTTACCTCCGTTGCCCGCATATACATCAAGCACTATTTTATCGACTATCATGTGAGCATTATACCATTGCCACAATCCAAAGCATCTACTATAATGGTGCCACTTATGAAAACCAAGCTCAAGTTTCTTCTATTCCTCTTTGGATTGTTTCTTATTGGTGTTGGGCTTAGGTTTTTATTCGTATCACAAACAAAACGAGAAGGCAGACTTCAGATAACATCATCACCTGTTGCAAATGTACTTATCAATGGAAAACCCGCTGGGAGAACCCCTTTTGAAACACCCCTTGGCGAAGGAGAGGTGCTCATAAAACTCGTCCCTGACGCCCAAGAAGGTACGGCTTCAGCAACATGGACAGGCAAAGTTCGCATTCCATACAACTCGCGCACATTTGTAGGCAGAGAACTTGGATCGAGTGATATGTTCTCTTCAGGAGTCATTTTAACCATTGATAAAATGAAGGAAAAAGCAGAAAAGAAAAATACCGGCAGTATAGATGTGCGCACCAAACCTGATGGTGCGATAGTGTATCTAGACGATGAAGAGCAAGGCATTAGCCCCCTCCTATTGACGAATGTCCCCGAAGGCGATCATGAATTGTCTGTAAAATCCCCAGGTTTTTTCCGAAGAAGTCAAAAAATCACCATCATAGAAGGATACGTGACAACTGCTCAGTTTCAGCTTTCGCTCGACCCTGCACACAAAAAAATTGAACTTGATAAGAAAATACAAGAATCAACAGATAGCGCTTCCCTCGCCACACCATCTGGCACACTCACCCCCACAGCAACCCCTTCATCAAACAATAGAAAGAAAATCGAGATACTTCAAACTGACACAGGCTGGCTTCGCGTACGATCTGCACCAGCAACATCTGCTTCCGAATCGGCAAAGGTTAACCCAGGCGACATTTTCGAGGTGCTTGAGGAAAAATCTGGATGGTTGCTTATTGAATATATCAAGGGCAAAACAGGGTGGGTGTCTGCAAGCTATACACGATCGGCACCTTAATCCTACGCAGAATGAACTTTTCTTATACGATCAGTCGTGAAGATAAATATCCCAACGAGCATAAACGCTACGAGGAAGGCGATGATCTTTCGCTCACTTTCGAAAAACAGTGCTGCACACCCAAATAGTGCAGATACAACCCAATAGAACACTGCTACCCGACGCTTTCCCCATCCAATGTCGAGAAGGCGATGGTGGAAATGTCCCCTATCTCCCTTGAGAGGCGACGCTCCATGAGCGATACGGCGAATCATAATGTAGAGCGCGTCAACCAACGGCATAGATAAAACGAGTGCCACCGTCCCAATCTTACTCCACGACAGAATAGACAAAACCCCAAGCATAAAGCCTGCCAATACACCTCCACTATATCCAGGCATGATTTTTTGAGGATAAAAATGCCATGGCAGAAACCCTAAGAAGGCCCCTGCGACAACAAATGCAAGGAGACCAACTGTCTCGCTTGATATTTCGTGAGCTGAAAACCTAAACGCCATGAGTC
>CAZPDN010000105.1:219-2620 GCA_964585435.1 uncultured Gammaproteobacteria bacterium | reverse complement strand
GCTTAGAGACAAGCAATTTGACTATGTTCTGTTATTGGAGGTTCTTGAACACATTCCACACATCCATACGTTCGATGCTCTGAGTGCAATTCGGAGCCTCATGCATGACACAAGCGAGTGTATCATCTCCGTGCCCGTCTTTGAAAATCTAGAGGAGAAAATCCACGATGGAACAAATTATAGTCATCATGTCCGCAGGTATACTCCTCACATCCTGCTCTACGAACTCGAGAATGCGGGTTATGAGGTCCTCGAAACTCACGAGCTCTATGCTTTTTCGTCCTACTATGCGCCAAAATCGCTCATAGCTCGGCTAACAGGTATAAGACAACCAAACGTAATGATTGTCAGAGCTCGGAGTCTCACGTAAGCTCTCTTCCAAAACCCTGGGCAATATGCTATACTACCTCTACCGCTTTATAAGCACGTTTCCTTTCTCGTATTTCCTGCCTCATTTCGAAGGTTTGAAAGGAACAATTATTAATAAGGGAATATAACATATGGCAAAAACCCAGCCCAAAGACCTTCTTGCACACGGATTGCATCTCGGTCACAAAAAAAACAAGGTTCACCCAAAGGCGAATCGTTACATCCACTCTTACCAAAACGGTACATCCATCATTGATCTTTTCAAGACATCAGAACTACTTGATGCAGCACTTGAAGAAATCACACGCATGGCAAAAGACGGAAAAACAATCCTCGTTGTTGCTACCAAAAAAATTGCGCGACAACCTGTCAGTTCCCTCTGTCAGGAATATGGCATTCCATATATGACTAACAAATGGGTTCCAGGTTTTCTCACAAACTTTGAGGAAGTCTCTAAAAACATTAAGCGCATGAATGCTGCTCGAGTAGCTCAAAAGGATGGTTCATGGGATGAACTTCCAAAACATGAGCGAACCCAGCTTGAAAAGGAACTCAACAAAACAGCAAGTGTCTATGCAGGTGTTGCTACTCTCGAAAAACTTCCAGATGCAGTATTCATCGTGGATATCCGCAAAGAAGCAAATGCACTCAAAGAAGCTCTCCAGTCCAAAATAGCAACCTTTGCCATTGTTGACACAAACGTCAACCCAGAGCATGTTGCATTTCCAATTCCAGCAAATGATGATGCTCTCACAAGCATTGAATATGTTACAAACGCAGTTGTACAAGCTGCAAAAAAATAATTACTATTTTCTCTAACACCTATGCCAGACATGGATAAAGTCAAACAACTTCGAGCCGAGACAGACGTTTCTTATGCAATGTGTATAAAAGCCCTTGAGGATGCAGGCGGTGACTTGGAAAAAGCTCGTGATCTCTTGAGACAAAAAGGTGCTGAAGTTGCGCTAAAGAAAGCAGATAGGGCAATGCCACAAGGTAATGTCTTTGCATATATTCATCACAACAAGAAAATCGGCTCTTTGCTTGTGCTTACATGTGAAACAGATTTCGTCGCAAAAAACGAAGCTTTCCAGGATCTCGGAAATGATCTCGCGATGCATGTTGCCTCAACCAATCCTGCTGACAAAGATGCGCTACTTGCAGAAGGCTTCATCAAAGATTCATCGATGACTGTTGATGAAAAAGTGAAGTCAGTTGTCTTGAAGCTTGGTGAGAACATTGCTGTTGGCGAGTTCACTCGATTTGAGATATAATCGAAGGTATGACCACAACAGACATACTCAACGAACTACAATCGAGGTGCCAAAAAAGCGTCGATCATACAATGCATGAACTGCGACAAATCCGCACCGGACAGGTTTCTCCCGCCATGGTAGAGGATCTGTCTATTACCACGTATGGTGGTTCGGCAACAATGAGACTCACGGAACTTGCCAGCATCTCGACGGAAGGACCAATCACCCTCGTTGTATCACCATTCGATTCCAGCACCATTCAAGATATTGAGCGCGCCATCCAAGCCTCACCGCTCGGATTGAATGCTCGAGTTGATGGGAAGATGATTCGAATTACAACACCACCTCTTACTCAGGAACAGCGTGAAAAGTTTGTAAAACTTGCCAATGCCAAAGTTGAGGAGGGGAAGGTACACATGCGTGGCAATCGTGATGAAGCACGCAAATCCCTCAAGGCACTTTTGGATGCTAAAGAAATCTCTGAAGACGATAAATTCAGAACTGAAAAGGATATAGATACAAAAACAAAGGAGTTTACAGAGGCGCTTGACGATCTTCGCAAGAAGAAGCAAGATGCCATCATGGCAATCTAAATCATGCTATACACCATTTTCATTTTCTTCATTGTCCTCAGCATTCTTGTCATCATTCACGAACTTGGTCATTTCACAGTGGCAAAACTGATAGGTGTCAAGGTTGAGGAATTTGGGTTTGGTATTCCACCCAGATTATTCGGTTATACCTACAAAGGAACACTATACAGCGTCAACCTCCTT
>CAZPDN010000105.1:0-209 GCA_964585435.1 uncultured Gammaproteobacteria bacterium | reverse complement strand
AGGAAGCATTGCTCAAAACCTCTCTCACTGATGAACAAAAAAGGCAAAGCTTTGCACACAAAACACCTCTTCAACGATCACTTGTGCTTGTCGCAGGAGTCTTTCTCAACTTTATGCTTGGCTGGGTTATCATCTCATATCTCTTTACACAGGGGGTTCCGGTGCCTACTCGAAACGAATATGTTCAAAGCGACTCACCACCAACACCT
>CAZPDN010000104.1:0-2647 GCA_964585435.1 uncultured Gammaproteobacteria bacterium | reverse complement strand
GTGTTAATGCGAAAACATTCCGCATGGCAGCATTTCTCATGGAACACATGCCTGGAGGTGCAAAGTCTACAAAACAACCCCCCTCACACACTGATGGAGTAGCTGTCGCAGAGGAAGAAACAGCTGAAACAAAAGAGCCTGAGGTTGAGGAAAGTAAACCAGCAGAAAAGCCTATGCAGCCAGTGGGCTTCTCACCAGCCCCGCCGGTTGCAACAATGTCACAACCGGGGAGCCCGTTGAAACCACAGATTTTTTAGTGGTTAGCGGTCGGTGCAATCAATTGCGCGCACTGCAGTGGATGAAACATAGCCGATGTTTTGTCCATCAAGTCGTAAAACAAACCACTCATTTCCATCAGATCGAGTTGGGTCAATGTTTTGACCTTCGACATTTGAAATAATGGGAAGAGCTGACCCGGTAGCTATAAAGCCAATTGGATCCTCATTTGTTGAAGCATCAGCGCGAATATTTGCTCCCGAAATAGCTTCGGCACGGCATCCTTCTGAAGCGACTGGGATCTCTACAGTTGTTGCTCCTGAGCACTTTGCAACACCTATTCCTAATGTTACTAAAGCTCCGATTCCAAGTTCCATTGATCTAGACATATCTCTAAAATCCTGCACAACTTCGTGCTGGATAGATGGCCTATAGTATACCACACGCATGGGTAATTGGCAAGAGTGATATACTGATCAGGACATGAATCAGGACGTACTCATTTCTCTTATTGTTGGATTGGTTGCTGGGGGAGGATTGTTTGCCTTTTTGAGCACACGGAAGAAACAGTCTGTGGACTCTGCTGAGCTTGAGCGCACATTGGCAGATATCTTTCCAAAAGTCTTGCAGAATGCGAATGAACAACTTATCTCAATGGCTAATCAGAAGCTTGGTGCTGAGAAACAGGATATCAAGACGGATATGGATAACAAGCGACGTGAGTTTGAGAAGCTTGTTGAATCAGTGCAGAAGGAGCTCAGAGACGCTGACAGAACTACTCAATCCCTCTTGCAACAGGTCAAAGATCATGAGCGGATTACAAAAGACTTGTCTGTAACAACCGAGGGTCTGAAAAAGGTTTTGACGAACAACCAGCTTCGAGGTCAGTTTGGTGAGCAGGTGGCGGAGGATTTGTTGAAAATGGCTGGATTTGTAAAAGGAGTTGATTATGAGTACAACAAGGCAACGTCATCGACGTCGTCTCGACCAGATTTCGCTATCTTTTTGCCTGATCGGACGCGTATTCATGTTGATGTCAAGTTTCCGTACGCAAATCTTCAAAAGGCAACTGAGACTGAGGATCGTATTCAAAAGGATATGCATCTGAAAGCCTTTGCGCAGGACGTGCGCAAGAAGATTTCGCAGGTTACGACTCGTGACTACATCAACCCCGACGATAGGACTGTGGACTTTGTCATGTTATTTGTGCCTAATGAGATGATTTTTTCCTATATCTATGACAAGATGTCAGATATCTGGACGGAGGCGATGAACAAAAAGGTTGTCCTGGCGGGCCCATTCAGCTTTACTGCTATTTTACGTATGATCCGTCAAGCGCATGATAATTTCAGAGTGCAGGAGAACATTCAGCATATTGTTTCGCACATCCATCAGTTTGAGAAGCAATTTGATCTATACACAGAGGAGTTCGATAAACTTGGCTCCCAGCTCTCAACAGTACAAAATACGT
This sequence comes from uncultured Gammaproteobacteria bacterium, assembly GCA_964585435.1. Classification (GTDB taxonomy): domain Bacteria; phylum Patescibacteriota; class Microgenomatia; order UBA1406; family HO2-37-13b; genus 2-02-FULL-43-11-A. The sequence continues at coordinate 960 of CAZPDN010000104.1, read as the reverse complement.
ATCAGAAAGTGAGCACGACTCGCTCTCATCAGCTGGGTAAAATTGTTGAAAAGATCAAATTGGAAAGTAAAAACAGTCCTACGGCTCTTCCTGCAGGAATCGATGTTCTCCCTGTCCCTCTCGATCAAGATGATGATCTTATTCACTAGCTTTTTTGAGGGCTTGAATATCCGCTAAAAGGGTTGGCTTCATGCTATTTCTATACAATGCAACAGCAGGATGATAGAGCGGTATGACGCGCAACACACCCCATGATTGTGGGGCTGAAAAAAGAGTACCGTGCATGTTTTTCATGTTAAATTCTATATCTTTCTGGACATATCTTTGGAGAATGTACTCGCTGGAAAAACGACCAAGTGTCCCTATCACTCGAGGTTGCAAGATGTCAATTTGCTCATCGAGATAGGGAGCATATGCTTCGATGTCTGCGGGCAGGGGATCGCGATTTTTGGGAGGCCTGTCTTTGACGATGTTTGTGATGTATATATCCTCCCTCTCTAACTGAATAGAAGCAAGAAGTTCAGAAAGAATTCGACCTGCAGATCCACAAAACGGCTTGCCAGAGAGCGCTTCCTTTTCTCCTGGAGCTTCGCCAATGAACATGATAGAGGCAAGGGGCGATCCTTCACCAACCACAGGAAGATATTCATGCTCCTTCCGATACGAGTATAAGGGCAGGGAGGTGTTTGAGCTGAGTGAATTAGAAAGGTGGAGTAGACGTGCAACTCGGTCTTCTTTACTCATTCTTATTTGGCTATCCAGGTTAGAATTGAGCTCACTATTGACAAAATAATGCTAAAAGCAAGAGCTGTCCAGAAGGTGGGTACGGTAAAGCCATCGACGATTTTACTTGCAAGGATGATGAGGACTGCATTGATTACAAAAGTGAAAAGACCCAAGGATAGCATGTTGATAGGGAGCGTCAGGAAGAGCAGAATCGGCTTTATGACAGCGTTGATA
>CAZPDN010000103.1:0-2724 GCA_964585435.1 uncultured Gammaproteobacteria bacterium | reverse complement strand
GAATATGCTCAGGTAGCATTTCAAACGGGGGGCAAACTCTCACACATCGCTGTAAAAGAAGGTGATGTTGTTCGAAAAGGACAATACCTAGCTTCACTCGATCAGAGACAACTTCAGAAAACACTTCAAAAGAAACTTAATGACTTTATGACGACGCGTCTCGATTTTGATCAAACACGTGATAACTATGACGAGATAGTACCAAATGACACAATAAAGCGCCTGCTCGACACGTCACAGCTTTCGCTCAATAACTCTATTCTTGATGTAGAACTCCAAAGCATTTCAAAAGAATTGTCTGTCCTCACATCACCAATTCAAGGAATTGTCACATCAACGTACAATCTACAACCAGGTGTCAATATTGCACTAGCTACACCAATTGTTGAAATTGTGAATCCGGATACACTGTATTTCAAAGTAACCGCCGATCAGACAGAAGTTACCGAAATCTCTCAAGGATTACCCGGCAGGCTCCTCCTTGATGCTTTCTTGGATAGAGAAATTCCAGGAACAATTACACATATCGCATTTACCCCTTCAAAGGGTGAATCCAGCACAGTCTACGATGTAGACTTTTCATTTACTCTTTCCAGCAATGCGCAACTCACGTATAGGAGTGGTATGACAGGAGATGTTACGTTTGTCACAGAGGAAAAGAAAAATGCTCTCTACATACCTTTCAAATACATAACTGAAAAGGATGGAGCATCATTCGTCACAGTAGATGAGAACGGTGCAAAAGTAAAACGAGAAATCAAAACAGGCATTGAAACAGACGTATATGTTGAGGTGCTATCAGGCTTGTCAGAAGGAGAAACGATCTATAATTAATCCGCTCTATGATTAGATTTGAACATGTCTACAAGCGATTCATGCTTGGGGACGAAGAACTTACGATACTCAAAGACATCAATCTCAACATTCAAAGTGGGGAGTTCACCTCTATCATAGGACCATCAGGATCAGGTAAATCCACGATGATGTATCTGCTTGGCTTGCTCGACAAGCCCACTGAAGGGAAAATCTATCTCGATGACATTGACACGTCCACTCTGTCGGATGAAAGAGTTTCAAAAGTACGTAATGAGTTTATAGGGTTTGTGTTCCAACAATTCAACCTCATCAATAAACTGTCTGTTCTTGAAAACATCCTACTCCCAACCATCTATTATGCAGGCACATTGACGTTTGATCCCGTTGCGCGTGCTCAAGAACTCATGGAGCGATTCGGCATTGCACACCGCGCAAAATCTTTTCCAAACAAAATCTCTGGAGGTGAGCAACAGCGTGTTTCTATAGCCCGAGCGCTTATTCTTGATCCGCAATGCATACTTGCTGACGAACCAACAGGAAATCTTGATTCCAAAACGGGACTCATCATTCTCGATTTGCTTGAAGAATTGAGTCTCAAAGACAAGAAAACCGTTCTTATCATTACGCATGACAGCCATGTTGCAAATCGAACAAAGCGTCAGATTAAAATTAAAGATGGTGAGATTGTTTCAAAATTATGAACTATTTTCTCTTTGTTGTCAGAACAGCGTTTGAAGACTTTGCAAGAAACAAGGTTCGCACAAGCCTCACGTCACTTGGTATTCTCATAGGTGTCGCATCCGTTGTGCTTCTATTGGCATTGGGAGCTGGTCTGAAAGTATTTATTCAACAACAATTTCAGAGCCTTGGCACAAACCTTATCATCATCTTTCCTGGAGAAGTTTTCGGCGATGATGGAAGATTTCGATCTGGCGAAGGAACAGGCTTAGGTCAATTTTTTGATGAAAAAGATGCGCGCGCCTTGAAGCGTGTCAAGCTACTGTCATACGTTGCGCCTGTTTTTACACGCACCGTCAAAGCAACATATCTTTCAGAATCAAAAGTATCTGACATTTTTGCGACAACAGACAATATATTCACACTTCGCAATCTTGAGACAGAAGAAGGTCGTGTTTTTTCTGAAGCAGATGTGCGCAAGCGTAGCAAAGTGGTTGTCATTGGGTCCAAAGTATCTGAAAAACTGTTTGGCAAGGCGGATGATGCCATTGGGCGCGTCATCAAACTAGATCAACAATCATATAAAGTTATTGGTGTCCTTAAATCGAAAAGTGGTGGCGGACTCGGAGGACCAGATTTTGACTCGTACATCTACACACCCTATACTGCAGCCCTCTCATTCAACCCAGATCGCAACTTCCTTTACTTCTACTTACGCGTCGAAGATGCGGACCAGATTCCAGAAGCCAAGTTGGCCATTCAAAACACGATGCTCAAGCGATACGACGATGATGATTTCTCTGTTGTAGAACAAACTGAAATTCTTGCGGCGGTAACAAGTATCTTTGGAGCTCTCAATAATGTGCTTGTGATGATAGGCGCCATTTCTCTTGTGGTAGGAGGAATCGGCATCATGAACATCATGTATGTGTCTGTTGTGGAGCGCATTCGAGAAATCGGTATTCGTCGAGCGATAGGCGCAACGCGAAAAGATATTCTTGTGCAATTCTTGACGGAATCTGTTTTGCTTTCGCTTATAGGCGGTTTGGGAGGAATCCTTGTTTCATATGCACTCACCGCTATCATCAACGCCTATTTCCCAGCTCAGATTTCCCTTCTATCTGTTGCAATCGCATTTGGTGTGTCATCTCTGGTGGGAATTGTGTTTGGAGTATTCCCTGCCCGTAAGGCAGCCAATCTATCGCCTATTGAGGCAATACGGTACGAATA
>CAZPDN010000102.1:219-2730 GCA_964585435.1 uncultured Gammaproteobacteria bacterium | reverse complement strand
GAAATATCTACCATGGCATATCCGAGACATTGCAGGTCAAGACAAGCTTCACATGACACATCTCGCAAGCACAATGAGTAAAAAATCATTCGCGGTGTCTGAAAAACATGAAAAAGTAATGGGGCACATTTTCCCCAACCTTGAATTTCACCACATTACAAATGGGGTTCATCACAGATCATGGATTCATCCTTCATTCCAAGATGTCTATGAGACATATATTCCAGGCAGTTTGGAAGATCCTAGCAAGCTTCGCAACAATATTTCAAAAGTGCCCGATGACGTGCTTTGGTATACCCATCAACAATGCAAGGCGGAGCTCATACACTACATTCAAAATCATTCTCAACATACAGGGGACGATGTGTTCGATTCAGAAACACTTACTATTGCTTTAGGCAGAAGGCCTGTACCATACAAGAGACCTCTTCTACTCTATCACGACATTGAGAGACTTGTATCTCTGGGCTCTGGGAAGCTACAAATAGTGCAATGTGGCAAAAGCCATCCAAACGATCACAGTTCTCAAGAGACCATTCAAAATCTATTTTCCATTGCGCGATCTCTTCGAGGAATTGTGCGAATCACCTACATAGAAAACTATTCTCCCCATATCGCACGCATGCTCGTTTCAGGGGCAGATGTGTGGCTCAATACCCCCATGCAACCCCTTGAAGCTTCAGGAACGTCTGGCATGAAAGCTTCCTTGAATGGACTTGTAAATTTGTCTATCCCAGATGGATGGTGGCTTGAAGCTATGCGCATGGATCCCCAATCTGGCTACACCATCGGTAAAGAGATAGCGGGTCTCGAAGCCCAGTTTGACAACGATGCCGACGCACAATCCCTGTATAACTGCCTTGAAAACGACATTTTGCCAGCATACTACAATCAAAGATCCGCGTGGATCACCACAATGAAAAAATCCATTGCGCTAGGAGGATACTTTAATACGCATCGGTGTGTGAAGGAATATGCGAAAAATGCTTGGAGCAGAAACCCATAAGTGTCTTGTATTTTTCTCCTTCAAGCACTAATATAATCGTATGGTTTATCTCTCCCTCGGCAAGAACTCGGTTAAAGTCATCGGCATGACCAAAACCCTTCTGGGACAATACACAATTGCCCATTTTGCAAAGACACATCCCACAAACTTTGTTGCAGACGGCGCAGTCCAAAGTACGGATATTATTGTTGGAGCCATAAAAGAAGCTCTTTCAAGCGCACAGCCTGCCCCGATTCAAGACAAAGAGGTGACGCTGACCTTGCCTCAAGAGCTTTTCACTTTTGCCCGCTACATCCTCCCAACAGACATTGCAGGAAATGCCCTGTTGCCATTTGTCCAAGACAAAATTCGAACTGATCTCAAACTTCAACTAGGTGACGTGTCTTATGATTATCTGGTCAAACAGCATGGTACTCAGAGAGTGCTGTTTTTGTACACGCTGAATCGCGACACGCTCGAATCTCTCAAATCCACGCTATCACTTATCCAGCTCAAACTCGTTCGCATCATACCTGAAACACTTGCCTACTATACACTTTTCGAGAAAACACTCAGACAAGACAAAAAAGAGTACATCATGTTTGCACATTATGCCCCGCAGAATACATTTGCATATGCATATGATTCCGCAGGGCTCCTGAAGGATACCATTACAACATTCGGCGATGATTTCAAAACGGAAATGCATGCCCTCGTATCTACCTTTGAACAAGAAGGTACCAAGTTGAACAGACTCATTCTCTCAGGAAGCGAATCCCGCACTGTGCGTCAAGATCTATTCACAAAAGATGTTGGCGTTTGGACAAACCCACTCGAGAAGATCATTGATAACTTTTACAAAGACTTCTTAAAGGCCATTGCTCCACAAGACAACAGCACCATCTCCATCCTGCAACACGACGTGTGTTTCGGATCATTTATTTTCACAGAAGAACATAAAGAATTCACACTTTTGCAAACACATGCCTCTTCCCAACCTGTATTCAGCTTCAATAGATCAAAACCTCAGCCCTCACCACTCAACATTCCATCCCGTCAACCTGCAAAACAAAGCCTCGCGCGTGAGATTTTTAGCCTCAAGACTTTCGCAATATTCATCATCTCGTCACTCATATCATTTGGAGCCATGTATGGATACACCAAGCTCGACACTTCAAAGCTCGCACTACCCAAACTCCCTACTCAAGAAAAAGTTGTCCAGACCCCTACACCAACCAAAAAACCAACACCGACACCTGTCCCGCTACCTGAGCGAGAAGACTTGAAAGTTAAAGTCCTCAACGGGAGTGGTATAGCAGGCAAGGCTGGCGATGTGAAACAGGTCTTGCAAGATGCGGGATACACAGATATCGTCACTGCAAACGCAAGCTCATTTGATTATGAAAAGACAGAGGTACAGCTATCTGTGAAATCGAAGGATGCACTTGCCCTTGTTCAAAAAGATCTCAAAGACTATGTGACGATCAAAGATGCTCAAACCATCAAGGATGAGGAGGAAGTAGCAG
>CAZPDN010000102.1:0-209 GCA_964585435.1 uncultured Gammaproteobacteria bacterium | reverse complement strand
CAGACATCATCATCATTGTGGGTACAGACTTCAAATAGCCCGCTCCAGTGGTATACTACTGTCATGGATGAACAACGAGATCAGCTTCAACAACGTCTAGATGTGCTCACGTCTCAAGTTCAAGCAGACACTGTTCAAGCAAAATTAGCCTCACTTCGAGAACTCACCTACCAGGATTCCTTTTGGACTGATCATGAAAAGGCCAGAGA
>CAZPDN010000101.1:783-2765 GCA_964585435.1 uncultured Gammaproteobacteria bacterium | reverse complement strand
ACCCACGGCAGGTGCTAATAAAGCCCAGTCATCCTTAAAGAAATCCGTTACAGTATTCTGACCAACATATGAAGATAGAGTAAACATGCTCACTGGTTTACCTAATTGTTGAGCTAAAACCTTATCAAATCCTGCAAATTGCGTGCCTTCTCCCAAAAGAAATGCCTCATGGACATCCAAGCCCTTCTGCTCCTGAGCTGACATCATGAATCGCTTAATCTCTGTTGCATATTCAGATATAGCTGAGGCAAAAACCTCGCTCAGCTTATATTGAGGATCACTTTCTGTAAATCCCACACGCTGAACAATGTCTCTAACTTGGTCGTCTGTGAGCATGAAATTGGCTTTGAGATTCTTGAAGAATATATTTTGGCCGATAGAGAATGAGTGAACGAGAACAGGAATGTTTCTCATCGCGTCAAAAAGATAAAGAGACGTCGACGTACTGCCCAGATTTATGTATAGCTGATTCAATGGCTTATCTAGTCGGGAGAATTCTCTCAGGCTCGTTACAAGTCGCAAAAATGCGCTTGCTTCGTTTTCGAGCCGTGCAGGCACGAGCGCGGCCCCCTCAACAAGTTTAACAACATGGTTCACAACAGTATGAGTACTGGCAACAAGCATAACAACTGTTTTGTTTGTTTTCTTGTCCTTTGCAATGACATGAATATCCAAAGCGACCTGATTGATAGGTACGGGAATAAATTGATCCGCTTGATACCGAATCGCAGAAAGAAGTTCTTTATCGCTCAAAAAAGGCATATCAAGCACTCGGGTGTAACTCTGACTGTCTGGGACAACAATATGGACATCCGTTTTCTTGATGCCTGAATCGGCTACCAGTTTGTGAATCGCATCCGACGCTTTTTGTGCATATTCTTTTGCCATGACGGCGTACGGATTAAAAGGAAGATCTGTGAATCCTGCCGAGTGAACGCGAATGCTCTTTTTATCTGCGTCTGCATCGAGAATACTCAGATAACTCTCGCCAATACTAAGTGCACATGTTTGTCCAAGCATAGATCTAGTATGGGGAAAGCGGAATCATAAGTCAAGCCACGACAACCTAGTAGTTACGTAATCGCACCTTTGACTGATAGCTCAATCGTGCTGATTCTTCAGCTCTCGTCGTTTGTGTTGCTTGAGAAACGGTAAAGGATACTGATACAAGAGGTCCGCTAAATTGCGAATCTCGCTGGCATGTAAGTGTGAAGTCAGTCACCTCAACTTTATCCGATGTGAGATACGCTGTTGATGCGCTCTCCGATGCTATTCTCCCTCCATCTTCATGAAACATGAAGCGATTCTCTTGCGCATCTGTGAAATACACATTTCCTGATGATGTAGTGCCCGAACTTGCACACATTGGCGTTCCCGCCTCGTTTTCAATACCGCGCGCATCGGCTTTGATGAGAGTAGTAATAGTTTGAAGGGCAGTGTCTCCGTTTCGTTTCACTTCCTGCAAGACAAGAACCTTTGATTGGGCACGCACGTGAGCGATGAACAGAGCGAAAATAGTGGGCAACAAAACACCCAATATCCCAAGGACAATAATAAGCTCAATAAGGGTAAAACCACGAGATTGCTTTATTCCCATCGTGAAAATGTTGTTGAGCTTGTAACATCATATTCATTTGAGCCATCTTTCCATGTCACAATCGCCGTAACGCGTACTGTTGTCCCATCAGTCTGAAGTGTCACATTTCGAGCGAAGCCATTATTCAGCTCACCTGTCGAGGATAGGGGATACTCTCCCGCAGGACAGGCTGTTGGAACAGACCAGCAGGAGTCATCTGCAGAGCAGGTCGTCACCTCTTCATTCATGCAGTACACACTTGGAGAATGTGTTATAAATGTTGTCCAGTCGGCTTCTTTTTCGCCTCCCATCCATTCCAAAACCTCTTCTGCATGACGTGTTGCAAAAATTTTCTTTTGATTAAACTGTGTACGCTTCAGTGACATTGTTGTGGCAAACACAACAG
>CAZPDN010000101.1:0-773 GCA_964585435.1 uncultured Gammaproteobacteria bacterium | reverse complement strand
TCGTAATAAAAATAAGAGCTTCAAGCAAACTCAGCCCTAGTTGGTTTTTCTGTTGTTTCTTCATATGCTAAGGACACACGCACGATTCACCACTTTCAATGACAGATGATGCAATACCTGTTGTCTCTAGTCGAACTATGCCACACATATCAGCTCGAGGATGTTCAATCACAATACATGAATCACCTGTAATGCCTTTCCCGAGAGGTTGGAATGTTGTTTGAAAATCTCCTTCAGGAAATCCAAAGTCTGAAAAAGTATACGACGTAACTGCACTACAACCATCAGGTATCAAAGACATGGTAGATCCAGATAGGGACACGGAATATGTACCAGCATATGTTTCGCATGTCGCGGTTTTGTCGCTTGCAGATGCCTTATCATACGCAAGGCGCATATATTCCAACACGCGCATTGTCGCAGACTCTGTTTGCGTCCTTTGTTGCAGGTTGCCATAACCTCGCAAAGCGATGAGGGAAAGAGTCCCCAATATGAGAATGACAAATATAAGTTCAAGAAGCGTGAATCCGCTACTTCTGTCCATAGGATCCATAGCAATAGTTACAATCGAACCCAGAATCAGCTTGACCACACGTATCATTCCCAGCGGGCACCTGACAGGATATGCTTTCGGGATTAATGAGTTGCGCCGACAAAACATAGTCATCATCTTCTGTCGTGTAGTGATACTGTCTCACAGGGTATTGGGGATCCTGAGGTAGAAGTTCTATATACGTGTTGTCTGCATCTGTTAGCCCACTTGTGCCAAAAGG
>CAZPDN010000100.1:0-2786 GCA_964585435.1 uncultured Gammaproteobacteria bacterium | reverse complement strand
CGAATGAGCTTGTCATCTACTTTGCGACAGACTGCGCACCTCACACTCGTGCAGACGATTGGGCCTGTGCAGAGCCCCAAAAAGGAGGTATCCGCGACTCACTTATGGACATGTTAACTCGCATAGGGGTTGCTATAGGGCTTCCACTCCCCCAGACTCCTACACCATCACATCTTGCACATCTTCAGGAGCTGAACACAACGTACGGATTGCTAGAAAGCACCAGACTTACAGATGAAGACGCGCATCTTGATTCAAGCCCCTATATCTTTCGGTTCCGCGAAGATGTGTCTCTTCAAGAAGCTCGACTTGCATACGAAAATCTAAAAGAGGTATTATATGTACAGTACAATTACATATATACTCTACCTTAGATGCAGATCATATCAGCCCATACACGACCCATCTTGATACGACGGGCCATGATCTCTTCTATCGCCCTTCTTGTAATAGGCCTTGGGTGGTGGATGACCTTTAACCACACACACAATCATCACGCCCAAGCTCAATCCATTACCTCCCCCTCGCCTGACCTCATTTCGCGAGAAGAATTGTATCAGCCTGGGGAATTTATTGTTATTTTTAAGGAAGGACGAACGCCTGCAGACATTCAGGCTCAGATTGAGCGCCGAGCGCAACAAAGCGAAACGCTCATAGGAAGAATACAAAAAACCGCTGAAGATGCCTCGCTGAGGCTCAAGGGCGAACCGCAACCTGAAGCAATTCAAGAAGAATTACAGAAAATTGAGGATCGCTTCAACCTCGACGTTTCAGAAGAATCCTCGACAATACCAAACACATATGCGCTCTCTTTTGAGGATGTAACGTCTGCCAAGGACACATCCGCTGTCATAGAAGCCTACAAAGACCTCCCTATCGAACATATCCAGCCTAATTTCACGTATTATCTCGCAACTACTCCCAACGATCCTGACTTTCCCAAACAATGGGGGCATAGCATGATGCAAACACCCAAACTCTGGAATACTCACACATCGAGTGGCTCTGTAAAAATAGGCGTCATTGATTCGGGGATTGACCGAAATCACCCTGACCTAGCTCAAAATGTTGTTTCAAGCAAGCCCATCGCGCCAGGGTGTATTAATGATGGCGATAGTGTTGGACATGGCACACACGTCGCAGGCGTTATTGCAGCCACTGCGAACAATTCGCAAGGCATTGCAGGTGTGGTATGGAATGCACGTCTCTACGGCTATTGTGTGGTGGGAGCAAATGGCCAAGGAAGCTCACTTACAATTGCAGAAGGTATCTATACCGCAATTGAAGATGGCATGGAGGTTATGAACATGAGCTTTACTGGCCCCACGCTCATTGGTCAAGATCGTGCCATGACTGATGCCATTCAGGAAGCCCTCAATGCCAACATCACCATAGTTACCGTAGCAGGCAATTGTGGAAGGATCTCAAGAGGTCAACATCCAGACAATCCATCATGCTACTGGGGAAGCGATGCGGATCGCTACATGCCCGGTGCACATCCTGACACCATCAGCGTTACTTCTGTGGGGCCACAATATGAACACCCTGACTATGCAAACACGGGCATGAGCATCGATGTCTCAGCGCCTGGTGGAAACCCATCAAGTGGTTCTTCATCGTGTAAGCCAGACGGTTCAGACTGCATCTATTCCACATGGGATCGCTACCAGAAATGCCCATCAACAGGAGCATCCTCCCCATACTGCTCTATGTCAGGCACAAGCATGGCTGCACCACACGTAACAGCACTCGCGGCAATGCTTAAAGCCATGAAGCCAAACGCAGGACCTCGCGAAATCCTGAATATGATCAACACAGGTGCGCGTGACCTCGGCACAAACGATAAAGATCCCATCTATGGGTATGGATATGTTGATGCATTTCAGACCATTACCCGGCAAATCTCCCCTTCACCTTCCCCTACAGTATCGCCGAGCCCTACCATGCCTGCTGACTGCTTGGAAGCGCGAAAACGAGGAGACTATAACTGTAACGGAATCATATCAATAGAGGACTTCGAACTATGGAGACAAGATTTTCAGGCACAAAAAGCAACTATCGTTGAATTCGAATGGTTCCGCGCTGGATTCACTGCTCTTTTCAATACTCTTTTAGACTAAGATAGTCCTTCATATCTTTCTTGACAGCTCTACAAAGCTCCACTATAATACCTACCATGTCAGTAGATACCAAACACGCTAAAAACATATCACTCGACGACTTACCAGATCTCATTACTATCCGTGAAGTTGCTGATCTGCTCCGTGTCTCACCTCTCACGATCAAGCGCTGGGGCAAAAGCGGTAAGCTCCCCGCCATTCGCATCAATTCCCGCGGAGATAGGCGCTACAGAAAGGAAGTCATTCTCAGACTTCTCAAAACCCCTCTAGACGAGGACTAATCCCCGATTCCCTCCCCTGCTATACTAAGATATGATGTGGTTCTTCTTCGCATGTGCGCTCCTTGGATTCATTTTTGCTTGTACGCGCTATGAAATGAAGCATCTATTCCATCTTTGCCTCAAGCTTACAAAAAGTCCTCGTTTTAGTTTGTGGATATTTGCCCTACTGTATGCACCTGGCACCCTTTTGCACGAGCTTGCGCATTATTTCACGTCTATCGCACTTTTCGTACCTCCTCATGCAATGCACATCGTACCATCCATACACGAATATGATGGAGGATACAAACTCGCGCTTGGAGCCGTACATAGCACCAAGACAGATCCCATTCGCAGTCTCCTCATCGGCACGGCACCACTGTATTGGGGTCTGGCGCTTCTGTAT
>CAZPDN010000099.1:0-2786 GCA_964585435.1 uncultured Gammaproteobacteria bacterium | reverse complement strand
CTGTAGGCCTGACCAATTGCTCCACGACAGTATGTTGAGCATCCTCTAGCTCCCATTCATTTGGTGTTGCAGATACATACAGAGTCTGAGGCACTCGGGCATAGAATTCGTCGAAGCGGAGAGGTCTGTTATCAAGCGCAGATTGCAATCTGAAACCATACTCAATAAGCGTTTTTTTTCGAGCCTGGTCTCCGTTGTACATGCCTCGTATCTGGGGTACGGTCATATGCGATTCATCGATAAACATGAGCCACTTGTCTTTATGTACATGTGTAAAGAAATCCAAGAGGCTGTGGGGGGCATCCCCAGGCTTTCTGCCATCAAAGTACCGTGAATAATTCTCAATGCCATTGACATACCCCATTTCCCTGAGCATTTCGAGATCATACGTCACTTTTTGAATGAGTCTCTCAGCCTCATGATTTCGACCTTTTGCTCTCAACTCTGCAGATTCTTTTTCAAGATCTGCTCGAATGGTTCCTTCAGCTTGAAGGAGTGCTGACTTGTCTATGAGGTAGTGCTTCGCAGGATAGATCACAAGGTTTGTAGGTTGATCATCTGATGTTATTTTTCCACTGAGAGGGTCTCGTATTGTTATGCTTTCGAGCACATCTCCTTCAAATGACAATCTATACGATAGATCACCATATGCTGGATAGACATCTATGCTTCCACCACGAAGTCGGAACGTACCTCGATGATAATCGAACTCAGATCGCTCATATTGGAGCTCGATAAGTCTGGACATAAGCTCATTTTGACTGTATGAATGTCCAACCTCCAGAGGAAGGATAAACTGAGCATATTCTGCGGGTGAACCAATGTTGTAGATACATGAGACAGATGCAACGACTATACAATCTGGACGAGTAAGAATATTGCTTGTTGCAGCAAGTCTCAGCTTGTCTATCATATCGTTGATTTGAGCCTCCTTTTCAATATAGGTATCTGTGGAAGGCATATAGGCTTCTGGTTGATAGTAGTCATAGTAGGAAACAAAGTAGGACACAGCGTTTTCAGGGAAAAAGTTGCGCAATTCCTGATAAAGCTGACCTGCAAGTGTCTTGTTGTGACACAGTACGAGTGCAGGCTGTTGTAGGTTTTGAATGACGTGAGCCATGGTAAACGTTTTACCTGAACCTGTTACTCCAAGGAGTACTTGTTTATGCTTGCCTTCACGAAAACCTTGAGCAAGTTGATCACTTGCTCTCTTTTGGTCTTCTGTTTGCTTAAAGTCTGATTGAAGCTGAAACATGACGTCTTATTGTACAAGAAAATGAACAGTTGTACACCATATATTTTGATATACTTAGATATGCTTAACATTGTACCCACACCTATTGGCACTATTGCTGACACATCTCTTCGCGTCGCCCAAACGTTGTGCGAAAGCGATTGTATCCTTGCCGAAGACACACGGGTATTTGGAGCGTACTATATAGCCATACAGGAACTCTTCTCAGTACACCCACGGGAGAATCAGACAATACTCAGCTTTCATGAGCACAATGAATTCGAGCGACTTCCCATGATCCTCGACATGCTCAAAGCTGGAAAGATTGTTTCCCTTGTTTCGGATGCAGGAATGCCACTCGTGTCTGACCCGGGTAGATATCTTGTTGAAAAAACAGTTCTCAATGCTCTCCCATATACCGTATTGCCTGGTCCTTCAGCTCTCACAACGGCAATGGTTCATGCTCATATATCTGGTCCAACTTTATTTGTGGGATTTCTTCCCAAGAAAAACTCCCAACACAAAGCACTGTGGACTCGATTTCACGACATGAATATGAGACCTCTTACCGTGTGTGCGTACGAATCTCCTCATCGCATTCTAGCTACATTACATATACTCAATGAGGTTATGCCCACATGTTATGTGACTGTGTGCAGAGAGCTATCAAAAATGTTTGAAACAATCTATCGAAGTACTCCATCGGAGCTTCTTGAGCACGAATACAAAGGAGAGATAACTCTTGTTGTAGAAATATCCTAAATTCTGTACCATAAACATATGTATCAATTAGTAGCGGTAGGTGATGTAACTATTGACCTGTGTTTTCAGGGTAAGGATTTGACCCAGGACTCAGAGAGATTTCATCTTGCCATTGGCGGAAAATATTATGTTGATGCCTTTCATCAGGGACTTGGCGGAAGCGCTGCCAATGTAAGTATTCATGCAGCTCAGCTCGGTCTTGATTGTGCGCTCGTTGCACCAGTTGGTGAGAATGCCTTCAAGAACATGATCGTGCAAACGCTTGCTCGAAAAACTGTGTCGACTGAATTTTTGTTCTTTGAAAGAGACCACCTAAGCATATCTTCCATACTCCTATCCCCCACCGGAGAGCGAACAATTATCAAATATAGTGATCCTAAACAGCACATACATCTTGTCGATCATGCGCTCGAGCGAATTAAACGATCATCCATCGTGTTTATGGGCAATCTACATGATGTACCGCTTAAAGAACGTGTGTCATTTATGCAAAGTGTGAGATCTGAAACAAATCTGCTGGTTCTTAATATGGGTTCTGTTGACTGTGAATTGGGGCTTGCTCAGGTATCGCCACTTGTTCAAACAGCAGATGTGCTTATTGTAAACAGGTATGAATTTGCCTCACTCATTGGAAAAGATCCAAAGAGTCTCGATCTCACGCAGAATCATTTTAATGCTATCGGAGGCTCCATACAGCTTGTCGTGGTAACTGATGGATCTGCAGGGAGTCATGCGTACACTGCTCAGGAAGTATGCAGTCAGCCCGCTTCAAAAGTGCATGTTGTTGATG
>CAZPDN010000098.1:1772-2788 GCA_964585435.1 uncultured Gammaproteobacteria bacterium | reverse complement strand
GTGTCTGTGCCCGCTTGTGATTCAACAACATTCTTAACATTATCATTTTCTTTGGTAGCACCTTCACCATTTTTTTTCTGTTCCGCTGTCTTGACTTCTGAAAGTTTCTCTTCGAAAAGTTTGAGGTTCTCTTTGGCTAGAGTGAGATCGGGTGATGCGGGATCGAGAAGCTGGGTGGTGTTTTTGAGTGATGCGACAGCAGCTTCGTACTGACCGGCTTGAAAGAGTGCCCAGGCAAGGTTGTAGTGCGCATTTGCCCAGTTTGGCCGAGCTATGACAGATTGTCTGAATGTTGCGACAGCAGATTGGTAGTCCTTTCCGCCGTAGTACACGCCTCCTAGGTTAAGGGAGAGCTGGGGATTGAGAGGATCACGACGAAGTGCTTCTTGATATGAAGCGACAGCCCATGCTTCGGACCCCTGTGCAATAGGGATGATGCTTCTGTAAATTGTGGCAAGTGTGTTCCAGTGTGAAGCTTTTGTTGGGTTAAGTGCCACCAAGGCTTTTGCCTCTGAGATGGCCTGCTGGATGAACTGTGTGGCAGCCTGACGCTCTTCACTTGTAAGCTCTTTGGTAGCTGGTTTTGTCGAATCGTTATCTTTAGTCGTATCGGCAGATTCTTTGGCGCGCAAGGCTATGTTGTTTGCAAGTAACAGGTTGAGCTGAGCAAATTGATTACGGAACTTTTCATTCTGTGGATAGAGGACAACTGCTTCTCGTAAATTGTCATATGCATTTTTACCATCATTAACTTGAAGAGCATCAATAGAATCTTTGAATAACATTTCGGCTCTGTATGAGCGATATGAAAAGTATCCAAGAGCTCCTCCGAGCGCAAAAACTCCCATTACAATGCCTCCGAGCAAGAGTGAATGGTTGTGTAGTGACAGATAGCTATTTTGCCGAACGGGTTGATTGAGAGCAACGTGTACAGCTAGGTCAAGCAAGAATACCCATGTGAGGAAGAGGAGCATATAGGACCAAGGCAGAAGTATCCACGTCGCAAGGATATATGT
>CAZPDN010000098.1:0-1762 GCA_964585435.1 uncultured Gammaproteobacteria bacterium | reverse complement strand
AAAAGCGCGTACATGGTGTACTTGGGACGAGAGAGCGGTCGAATAGATTTGACTACATGAGCGACGAGCAGGACTATTGCACCCATGCCTAGGAGTCCAGTTTCTACCCACCACTGGAGCAATGCGGATCTGGAAACGAGGAAGTTGATATTCCACGTGTCTGTTTGATTGTATGAAAGAGGTTTGATGCGTGTAAACAGGGATTCAAAAGAATCAGCACCCAGACCGAGAAGGGCAGTTTGAGGTGTTTTGAGTGTTTCAACAACTGCGTACCACGACATATTCATTGGAGGAAGCTGAATGACTGCTTGTTTTGATGAGGCCATAAAAGTAGCAAGCAATACTGAAGCGATACCTACAGTTGTCAGTCCGATAAGATGTTTTGTAGCAGATTGATAATTTTTCTTAGCAACAGAGCCATATACAGTCACAAAGTAGTACAAGATGGCAAACCCACCCAACACAAACATGTCTAGTGCACTACCCAAGGGTGAGATGTGGTTCTTAAGATACAAGAGGTGCTGAGGAAGTTGAGCTTGTGCAAATGGCTTGAAGTAGAAAAAGATGTAAACAGCCGAAGAAAAAGTGATTCCCAGCGTGAGAAGATTCAGAGGTGAGGAAGGATTTTCGTGAGCGCCTCCATGATGACCCTGGACGTGCTTTTCCTCGAGGGAGAAATACAGGTGCGAGGCAAATACGATTAATAGACTCACACATGTGAAAAGTCCCGCTGGTGATGTAAACAATGCCTGAATCCAGTTCTGCCCTGCAAAGACTACAGAGATGACGCGAGATATAGCATGAAGACTCAGCGCTCCGATAAATGGTATGGTCGAGAATCGCAGATGCTTTGTTGAAAGAACGTGTATCGCAAATGTGATAAGTGAGAAGCATGTCACTACAAGAAGAAAGTACATCTTTGTTGTTGCGAAATACTCTGCTGTCAGGGAGCTAAAAGCAAGAGGTGTGACAAATAGGAGAATTCCTATCAAGATTGCGTGCGATGTGGTAATGGATTTGTTCATATGGTGTGGTATTTTTAGGCTGTCACCTAGTGTAAATGATTCATATTCTATATGCAATAAATTACGGCTGACATTGATTAATACATAAACTGTCATTAAAAAGCGCCACGGGATTGTCACAGCTAGATGGGAGAAGGCAATTGCTTACATTTCCACAAATGTTACAAATTCCGCCCAATCTGCAGTATTTGGGTGCTGGATCTACTGGACAAGCTGGAAGCGGGGCTCCGCCACCACTACCACCTCCACCACCACCTCCGTCCCCGACACTCCCTCCAGTATCATCATCGACACTACATGTGGTCGGGTATGGCTCGAGGAATTCGACAGGCTTGTTTGTGACGCCGTATGAACATGAATTGCCACTTGGATCATCCGCAGAAAGAGTAGCGTAGAGTTTGAACCAGCCAGGTTGTGTAGAGCAATCATATTGATAAAGATATGATTTTCGAGAATGTTCTGGATCACAATAAAGCACGTTCAATACGTCGCTAAAAGTTCCTATATCACGTTCGAAACCGCATATGTGACATTGACATGTGCCTGCTGACACCGTTTCGGGCTCATCGTAACATACGTCTGCCCCTGATGGATAATGGGATTTTTTCGCGTAGTACAAATCATATATCCCACGTAGCTGATTGAGATCATGTTTCCTTTTAATATCATAGAGTTTTCCACGCTGTTTGGATGGATTGATGCCGACAATTGCAAGCATGACAAGGATGGTGATAATC
>CAZPDN010000097.1:0-2829 GCA_964585435.1 uncultured Gammaproteobacteria bacterium | reverse complement strand
CTCGAGCACCACGATCTGATGATGATCGTAATCGAGACAGATATGCAAAACCACCTCGTCGATTCGATAGAGATCGACGCGGAAGATGAGGTAAACAAAATTGACTTTTGTCGTGGCTGTCGTCTACAATGAGTGGACATATGCCACGACAGAAGACCCATCTCACACTCAAGCTTCCTTTTTTGAATAAGATAAAAGTCAAAAAGGATACGTTCTTTCAACTTATAGGCTTGGGTATTCTTCTCGTTGCCCTCTTGGGCTATATCTCATTCTTCCAAACTGGCTCACTGCTTATACTTGTGAATGAATTTTTGACTCGTCAATTTGGTTGGCTTGCCATCATGGTACCGACGCTCATCCTTTTCGTTGCTATTCATTTTTTCAAATCCAAAAAACTTACCGTCATTAAACCGCATGTGACCGTTGGTCTTTTTCTCATCTCTGTTGCCCTCATTGGTGCGATGAAAACGGGAAATGTGGGTAGAGTGATATCATTCAACCTTGTTTCTGATTTCTCATCTGTTGGTGCATTCCTCATTCTTCTCGTAACGTTTGTTGTAGGAATTGTATTGTTTTTTAACACATCCCTCGATGTGTTTATTGTCATGGTATTTGAGGGGCTGAAAATGCTCTTTGTTTTTGTAAAGGATACGCTTACATCCTCTCGACCCCAGACAGCTACAGGGGATTCCAAGGCGCCCGTGAAGGGAGAATTTATGTCTCAAAGACCCGCTTCTCAACCAGTAGCGCCAGTTGTAAACTCTCCGACCCGGCCTGTGACTGCGGTAAAAGAGTCAGATATTCATATCCGTCCTCTCACTGGACAATCAGGCAAAGATTGGGTCTTTCCACCTATATCTTTGATGGAGACGATTGATGAGCAGAAGGCGGATGTGGGCGATGTGGCAACCAATTCCGCAACAATTGAACAGACGTTGGATAGTTTTGGTATCAAAGCACGAGTGTGTGAGATTAATCAGGGGCCAACAGTTACACAGTACGCAATTGAAATTGTCATGGGTACGAAACTCTCCAAAATTACTGCGCTTGGTGGTGATTTGGCACTCGCTTTGGCAGCTACAAATGGACAGGTTCGTATTGAAGCCCCTATCCCTGGGAGGTCGCTTGTAGGTATTGAGATCCCAAATAGAAGATCAGAGATGGTTACATTGAAGCGAATGCTTCTGGAGCCTGATGCCTCCGAAAACCACCATCCACTAGCTGTTCCTTTGGGGCTGGATGTTTCTGGAAAGCCCGTCTTTGCCAATCTGGGCAAAATGCCCCACGTACTTGTTGCAGGTACAACCGGTTCAGGTAAATCTATTCTGCTCAATGCATGGCTTTGTAACTTCCTCTTTCGCACTACACCTGATGAGCTACGATTGATTTTAGTGGATCCTAAGCGTGTGGAGTTTACGTCATACAATGGTATTCCCCACCTCCTCACGGAGGTTATTGTCGAACCTGATAAGATTATCTCAGCACTCAAATGGACGGTTGGTGAGATGAATAATCGTTATAAACTGTTTGCACCTGTAGGCGCGCGTAATCTCGAGAGCTATAATGCAAAAGCTGGTGTAGACAAACTACCTTATATTGTCTTTATTGTTGATGAGTTGGCTGATTTGATGATGGTTGCGGCCAGAGAAGCTGAGGAGTTGATTACCCGTATTGCCCAGATGGCACGAGCAACGGGAATTCACCTTGTCTTGGCAACTCAAAGACCATCGGTTAACGTCATTACAGGCTTGATGAAGGCAAATATTCCTTCACGAATAGCCTTTAACGTTCCGAGCTTGGTAGATTCGCGAGTTGTTCTAGACATGCCAGGTGCTGAGAAGCTTGTCGGAAAGGGAGACATGTTGTATCTGCCATCAGATCAGGCAAAGCCACGCCGTATTCAGGGGCCATACCTTTCTGAAAAAGATGTTGCAGGTGTTGTTGACTTTCTCAAAAAACAGGTTCCGGAGGTTCATTATACAGAGGAGGTTACAGAACAGGATGTTTCGACGACTCATGCAAGCGGTGGGATGTATAAGCCGGGTGGAGGATCTGAAAGCGCAGATCCGCTCTTTGCACAGGCATTGGAATTGGTCTATCAGGATGGAAAGGCTTCTGCTTCATTCTTGCAGAGGAGGTTAAAGGTTGGGTATTCACGCGCTGCTCGACTTATAGACCAGCTTCATGAGGCAGGTTATGTTGGACCTGCAGATGGTTCCAAACCTCGTGAATTGCTCACTCGTCCACAGGTCGGCCAGGCCGAAACTGCAGCTTCGTTGGACATGCAGGATATGCGTGATGAGCTGGAAGGGATACATTAGGACATACTACAGATGGAGCCATATCTTATCCAACCACATTCAGCTGAAGAAAGAGAATATTGCAATAAATTTGATATTCATATTTTCAGACTCTCAAATAACGCAACGATTGTTGGCATGCCTTGTCAAAAGGACTATTCTGCGACTGCCATGATTCGATACATGTTTTCGGGAGGCTCAGATGGATCGCCTCCTGGAAGCGCCCATTTTCTCGAACATTTTATTAACAAGAAAATTCACAGTTTGGCGGACCAGAATTCTGTGAAGATTCAGGCAACAACAAGTTCGCGCGTGGTTGAGGCAGAGATGTATGGTATTGCCAATGCGTCGTTTCGGAAATATGGAATATGGAATCTCTTGCCTGGTATGCGCACTAGTTTGGAATCACCGCTTCACACAGTCGATGACGTCGCAGAAGCGTTTGAAATTTAAAAGTCCTTTATTAAAGCCGAGATAGTCCGGTAAGAATATAATCATGAATATTTGTGTGGTCGAAACGTGAGAGAGG
>CAZPDN010000096.1:0-2863 GCA_964585435.1 uncultured Gammaproteobacteria bacterium | reverse complement strand
GCTATATATATTAGAGCAAAAAAAGCCTTGATACACAAGGCTCAATAATCATTATTAGTTATAGATTTATTTGTATATGGCAAAAACATCAATACAGCCACTCTTTGATAATGTTCTTATCAAACCACTTGAGGCTGAGAAAAAAACAGCTTCAGGAATTATCCTCCCCGATTCATCCAAGGAAAAACCACAAATGGGTGAAGTCATGGCAGTTGGAACAGGCACATCATGTTCTTCAGACAAAGAAGGATGTGTTTGTGGAGGCTGTCAATCCTGCGGATCAGAAATGGTCGTTAAGGTTGGAGACAAAGTTCTCTACAAGAAATGGGGCGGAACAGAAGTTAAAGTCGAAAACGAAGAATGGATGATTCTTGAACAAAAGGATATCCTTGCTCTTGTTAAATAATTTATTCATTTCATAACTCTTATGGCAAAACAACTCAAATTCGGAGATGATGCACGACAAGCACTTGCTCGAGGTGTCAACATTCTCGCACAAGCAGTTACCACAACCCTTGGCCCCCGAGGACGCAATGTTGCACTCGACAAGAAATTTGGCCCACCAAGCGTCATTCATGATGGCGTGTCTGTTGCGAATGATATTTCTCTTGAAGACCCCTATGAAAACATGGGTGTCCAACTTGCAAAAGCAGCAGCATCCAAAACAGGCGAAGTAGCCGGAGATGGTACGACAACCTCTACCCTCCTCATGCAATCTCTCGTCAACCTGGGCATGAAAAACATCACCGCAGGTCATAACCCAATGATCATCAAGCGTGGTATTGAGCAGGCCGTGAACGTGGTTGTGGAGGAAATCAAAAAAAGCTCCAAGCAAATTCCTTTGGAGGATGAACAGGCAGTAGCTCAGGTCGCTACCATATCAGCAGCTGACCCTGAAATCGGCAAGCTCATCGCCACCGCTTTCAAGCGCGTCGGTAAAGACGGTGTCATCAGCGTCGAAGAAGGCAAAGGGCTCGAAATGGAGGTTGACTACAAAGAAGGCATGGAGTTTGACAAAGGATATGCATCTGCCTATCTTGTCACGAATCCAGAGAAAATGTCTGCAGAGATCAGTGATGCATACATTCTTATCACTGATAAGAAAATTAGCGCAATTTCCGAACTTTTGCCATTCTTGGAGAAGTTCATCAAGGTTTCAAAGAACCTCGTTATCATTGCAGAAGATGTTGATGCAGAAGCACTTGCGACACTTGTTGTCAACAAAATCCGAGGCACATTCAACACACTTGTTGTCAAGGCTCCTGGATTTGGAGACCGACGAAAAGCGATGCTTGAAGACATTGCTGTTCTCACTGGTGCTACGGTCGTATCTGCCGATACAGGCTCCACCCTTGAAAACATAGACGTGGACGTACTTGGTCGAGCTGACAAAGTCTGGTCTGACAAGGACACGACACGAATCATCGGAGGTCGAGGTCAAGAGGCTATGCTCAAAGCTCGAGTTGCTCAGATCAAAGCAGAAATCGATGCTTCATCATCTGACTTTGACAAAGAGAAGCTTCTCGAAAGACTTGCCAAGCTCACAGGTGGTGTAGCGGTTATTCAAGTCGGCGCAACAACAGAAATTGAGCTCAAAGAAAAGAAAGAGCGCGTCGATGATGCAGTGTCTGCTACAAAGGCAGCGCTTGAAGAAGGAATCGTCCCTGGAGGCGGAACAACCTTCCTCAAGGCACGAAAGGCACTCCTCACACTCAAGGACAAAACAACAAATGAGGAGGAGAAGGTGGGCATAGATATTGTCTACAATGCGCTTTGTGAACCTGTCCGCATGCTTGCTCGCAATTCAGGCATGGATGCTGGCATCGTACTCCATACAGTCGAATCTTCCAAAGACGTCGACTATGGATTCAATGCGCAAACACTTGAATTTGGATCAATGCTCAAGCAAGGTGTTGTTGACCCAACCAAAGTCGTTCGAAGCGCACTGGAGAATGCAGCATCTGTTGCAACCATGATCCTCACCACTGAAGCTCTGGTTACAGACGTGCCAAGCAAAAAGGATGAAGGAATGGGTGGTGGCGGAATGCCTGGCATGGGAGGCATGCCCGGCATGATGTAACTCATCCCGATCGTATTAAAAACCCCGCCTCAGCGCGGGGTTTTTTTATGTATGCAATTTAAGTATAATGCGATCACGTATGATCACACACGTAGGCACACTCCTCAAGGAAGAAAGGCGCACACAGCACCTCTCACTTGAAGATGTATCCAAAGCGACACGCATACGACTTGCTAGCCTTCAGGCACTTGAAGAACACGATTGGGACACACTCTCATCTCGTACGTATGCTCAGGGTATTCTCAAGCAATACGGAAAGTTTTTAGGCCTTGAAGAAGAAAAGCTCATTGCCTACTTTCGCCGAGAATATTCACACCATGAGCAGGTTCGGTTCAAGAAAAAAGCTCCCCAACAATCTTTTGTTTCTCATAAACGCCTCGCTGTCATTTTGAGCGCAGGAAGCATCTTCCTGCTCATTGGTTCTTTCTTCGCGTACCAAACATACATATACTTCAAACCCCCAACCATAACGATTCTCTCCCCCACACAATCAACATTCAAACGGGTTGATAAAGTGCTCTTAATAGGCAAAGCTCCCAAGGAAACCCTCATAAGCGTCAATGGCAAAACACTGTATCTGGATGATAAACAAACATTCCAGTCGTACATACCTCTCACAAAGCCACAGAACACTGTACGGATTGAAGCAGTTGGTGCAAACGGTCGTAAAACAATCATGCAAAAATCTTTCACTCGGTCAGATTTGTAGGCATCTCACTCACGACCGTGAACCTCGCCATTCATTATTGCAACAAGCTAAACGGCAATGTCACACCTTGACAT
>CAZPDN010000095.1:0-2878 GCA_964585435.1 uncultured Gammaproteobacteria bacterium | reverse complement strand
GCCTACATGTGCTTGAGACGTGCGAGCTAGAGCTTGTTGTGCGCGAGCTTGTGAACCTTTAGCTGTTTCGCTTTTACTCAGTGGCTGGTCTGATACCGAGCTGGGAACATCGCACACGGTTACAAGCGCGTGAATATCTAGCATGCTCAAGACATCTTCAAGACATGCATGTTTCATCTGAGATGTGGTTCCTAAAGCAATGTGTGTTTTTGTGAGCGAGAATGTATCTGACCTCATTGTTGTAGAGTATAGCACATCCAGCACAATCTTGATGCTATAGGATGCTTGTGGTATACTCCAAAAATCAACCTGGTCGTTCAATCAATCGCAAGGAGCAAGCGATGAAGAAGTTACGAGATCTGGTGTCGGATGTCCGGTCTATGGTGCTCTACTGCGGATGGTGGATTGGCATGCTGATGATAGCATGTGGGTTGATATCAATCGGGATATCAATCTGGATGCCCGACGAGCCACAGCGTGTCTCCGATCCGATGTCTGTGATGGTGCTTGGCGTCGTCTTGGTTGTGGTCGGTCCAATTGTCGTTGCTTTGTCATCAAAGCAGGACGTTTGACCGTTTGCCGCAGTGGCCGGGGGTTCCCCCCAGCTGCTGCGGCTTTTTTCTTGGTAAGCAATTATTAAATGCAGAACATTCTTCTATTAAGATTTTTCTTAGTAGAATAGTGGAAAAATTCGTTCAGCCCTTCCCCATAGGCTTTCTAACCCCGGAGGTTGTTTTCAAGTTGGGGTGTAAACTTGAGCGTTTTCATTGATCTGTCAGTATAGCACATTTAGGACCTTCTTGATGCTATAGGATGCTTGTGGTATACTAACGAATCATCCGATTCTGACTAACGAAAGGAGACAGTCGTGTACGATTTCTTGGGTGTGGCAGGAGCGCTGATGCTTGCATCCGGATTAATCGCAGCCTACATCGGCGTGATTGCCGATGCGAATGTGACGATGGTCGAGCGCGTTGCATTCACCTCTTCGTGCCTGCTGGTTGCGATCATGGGTCTGGTGTTTGTGTGGATCAGTTTTGACAAGGACTGAAGCTGATCCTCGCTGACCGCTTGCCGCAGTGGCCGGGGGCTTCCCCTCAGCTGCTGCGGCTTTTTTCTTGGTAGTAGATTATTTAATAAAGCATATAAGAGCTGATGAATGGCGGTTGATACTATAGGCTATATATGGTACAATGAGAAACCGTAGCCATGTAATTTGGTGTACCTATACAAAGTTTGTAGAGAGGATTGTAGTTAGAAAGTACTCGTGCACGCAACGAGGTTGCTTTCTGATCACAACAACTCTCTACTCCACGATAGAAAGAGGTTCAAAGTGAACAAGATTCTGGTTTGTGCTGTCCTAGTGCTCCTTGGAGCATCGTTTGTGCAAGCCTGTTCGCCTCATGAGCAGAGCAGAGACAATGCCGAGCTCGAAAGGAGGACTGCATCTGCGCAGGCACAAGCAACCTGCGATGTTCTCCTCGAGCGTGAACAGCAGGTTGTGAGTAGCCTTCTTGCTCAGAGATGGGAAGGAGAATCGTTGCCTTTGTTGAAGGCGCGATGGATAGAATCCGTCGGGTCGAACTCGGATCATGACTCATGTCTGATCGGAGTGCATGAAGGAGACAGGATGCAGGCGGTTGGTGTTTACGAAGGAAGGGTGCTCTATGAGTACCACACTTCAGAAGTCACACTGCAAAACCAATGTCCATCCGGAACCCTTTACTTCAGTGAGTGAGGGTGAAAATGGTGCGATGGCGCGGCGCAGGATTCACCTGTGACCGCGCCCTTTTTTTGTAGATATTTTTCTTATATCAAGGGATGTGGAGATGTGTTAGGAGTTACATGTGTAGTTTCTGCATTACAGCTTTAACTTCTTTTGGAATTTTTTGGGGAATTTGAAAACCGAGTGTAGGATGCTCAATGATTCGTTCAAGATCTCCAAAAACCGTTGCTTCAGATTGTTTTTATTGTCCATAGTGAGTGGGATACTTTGCCTTAACACCTCGAATGCGGATACCTTGAGATAACTCTTCGACTGGATCGGAACGATCAATATCATGCGTGCTGGCTAATTCCTCATCTGTGGAGTGGCGTTTATCAAGTTGCAATTTAGATAATTCACTTCGAGGCACAAATCTTCTTATCCGCAAAGCCTGGCAGAGCCCTGCCCAAACAATGGGTGGCATATGTGTATCGGATGTAAGACAGTCTCGCCCATCATCGTCGGTCAATATTTCGACATCTGATTCGAGAACATCTTCAAGTAAATCTAATTTTGTATCACTGCACTCGTCGTTATCAAAATTACATTGCCTCCACTGAATCAGACCGTGAACAATTGCAGGAATATCAGGAGATTTTTGGAAATCAAGAATGTCTCCTAGGGCATTTGCCATTGCTTTTGGATCGTTATAGCTGACAATTATTGGTATGGCATCCGCCAGGGATAGAGGAAATTCGAACAACGTGCCATTGTTCCAAGATTGGTAATATCCCAGAATGCCAGTATAAATTCCATCACCTTCATGCTGACGAGAGTGAGTAGAATCAGATTTTAGAAGATATTGTTGGTCGTCAATATGCCAATCAATATCCTCTGAAGTCGAGTGAGTTGCGGTGATGGTGAAGCGAGAAAGTTGCAAGGCTGATGCCTTTATGGATTGAAGCTTTGATCGTATTGCTTCACGCGATTCTTCCAGTTTTCCAGCTACTATCAGATTATTTGTTTCCCAGATCTTATAGGTCATTGAAAAAAGCAGTATGGCGATTTCAACATTTTGCAAATCTGCTTCAGGTTGAAGGTGTGACAGATCATCTAATAATGACAGGTCTGTTTCACGACCTGTTTTTTTGAGTAAAGGCAATACATCTGTAT
>CAZPDN010000094.1:0-2892 GCA_964585435.1 uncultured Gammaproteobacteria bacterium | reverse complement strand
CATTGGGCAACAGCGGATCCAACACACCATAATCATTCTGCTGATACAATTGATTCATATATAGCATTGCATCCCGTCAACATGTATTCTGATTCCGAGTCATTTAGATCAGCCATAGAATCTCTCAATTCTGCTGTTCTCAATGAAATTAATGTTCGCATAGGTGATGCTCTTAATGGATTCAATGTACGCATTTCTAATGCTGGATATGATTTTAATAAAACATCACCAACCGCAGAGAATATCACAGAACTCACCGCGCTTGTTTCTGAAAAATCTTCAATGTTACAGGAGCTTGCCAACTCCGTTGCATCCGTTGCGTCATCTAAAGTGTCTGATCACGCTACAAATCGTCCTCTCTTGCGCCCGACTGGCGTTCGCGAACTTCCTTCTCTCGCATTTGATGTTCCGCTCACGTTTAAATATGAATTCCAGAATGTCGGATCTAAACCGTGGTCTGGTTGGATGATTGTTAAATTGGTTGACCAGTATAAGAACTCAGTTGTTGTTGATTTTGCTCCTCCTAATATCCCCGCAGTTGCTCCTGGCGATACTGTGTTGCTTTCTCGCAACGTCACCATCCCCCGTGTTATCTACAAAGACAGCGAACCACGCTCATGGGGCGATAAGACCAAAATCTATATCTCGCTTCAGACTAGGATCTGAATTGGTGAAACCCTTGGTTGAAAAACTTGTAGATAATACAGCAGCTCGTATGCTTCGCGTGATGCTTAAAGCCACCACTGATGCATATTAGGAGAGAATGCTTAGAGAGATTTCCAGATTTAAGGAAGAGGCCGCTGATCTCGATGTCGAGATTCAGGAAGGCATGACCAATCGCGTTGGTGACGGTTTCCAGATCCACGAAGCACCCAAGTACTCCGATAGGATCAATAAGCTCCTTTGGGGCGAGGCCACGATGTCGCACGACGCTATTCTCGCCGCACTGGAGTCTGATAGGGATAACATGCTTGGTGTCATCTCCCGCACAAAGGCGATGCCCCTTGAGCAGTCTGAGCTTTCTATCGTCAAGCTTGCTCCTCCCACTGCAATCGAGTCTCCTGACGGCAATCTTCAGTAAGTATTAAATCTCACCCCAACCTATTTTTTATCATGGCTGATTATCGTGATAGCAATGTGATTACTGAAGAGTTTGGCGCAGGCGTTATTCCCGTTGCTGAACCTTCCCCCGAATCAATAAGCGAACCTGAATCTTCTGTTGTTGATGAAACCGAATTAGCGTCACCTTCTCCCGCGTTTACTCCTGAACCCACATATGGTTCCAAAATAGAGGCCGCGTCCGACGATGCCACGTCTCTCGACAATCTTCGCGCAGTATCCGCTGTGTTTGATAGTGGGTGCAAAGAAATAAAGCAAATCGTCTCTTCCACCGGCCTACCTCAGCCCGTCGTCCTCGCGTGTATAAAATGGTTAAAGGATAATGGATTAATCGCGGTTACTGGTTCTATTTACTGCACCATCGATAATGTGTCTTCACTGCAATCCCAGTTAAAAGCATGTCAAAAATGTAAGTAATTCTTGTTTACACCACTCCCCCCTCTCCCATTTCATATTTTGGCGTCTTTGGTGAATGTGTCGCCATGAAATCGCGCATTGCTCTTCTTATCACTTCAGATGCTGTTGTTCCGTGGTCTAGGCACCTCTTCTTGAATTCCCGTTTTTCAGTCGGCGTTACTAACGCTCCTATCGATGTTTTTCTTTCTTCGTATCCCATGGTCACACTCATTTGTATTACTGATATATATCGCTATCTCAGTATCATGATATTCTTGTATCGACATGCCCCCTTTAAATACTCCACAATGTTTCATTCTTATGGAGGAATAATAACGGCTGAACATGTAATTGTACCGCTGGATTTCAAATTCGACTTCAGCACTACAAATCTTGCCGTGGGTGCAAATGCCCGCGTTGGTAACGCGGCTGCCTACACACTCGCCTGTGAGAATATGTCTTATTCCACGCCTCTTACCATCCCGTCTGAGGGGTTTGGTGAGATTGCTGGACTTGAGATCTTCCCTGGCGTTGTTGGCGGCGTAAAGGAACACGCAGACTACGTTAAACTCGTCATAGGTGGTCAGAGCTTCGATGATCAGATCTTCAATGAGCTAACTGCTCCTGGCCTTTCTCCCGGTGTCCCCGATTCTCTTGGAGCCGCTGGACTTCGGCTTGGACAGATGCCCATCAACTTCGGTCTTCCCCTTCTACTAGGTGGTAGGCCCGAAGATTGCGCTCCCAAGGTGCCCCCAGGCAAGCCCATTGAAGTTGAAATTGGTGTCCCCCCCGCCGCCGAAGGTGGTGTTGCCCTCACGCAGCCCTGGACTGTCCGTGTCTGGATGGTAAAGGTGCAGGGTATCAATAAGCTCAAGGAAGCTCTCAGATTTCAGAGCGCCTATACGGGTCAGGGATATTATGATGGCAATGTGATGAACTGTGACTTTGATCTTGGTGACATTGCTGCCACTGAGAAGATGCCTCTCCGGTCTAAGATGACTGGCAATCCCATCAGGAATCCCATTCCTGAGACTGGCACCTTCGATCCACTTGAGCATTGGAGCAAGTTGCCTGGAGGTATGGATCAGGATAAGCCCAAGATGCATGTCTATTCCATGTTCGCGAAGCAGATGGCAGCCACTACCACAAATGAGTGGTATCAGTTCGTCCTTCACAGCAGCAAGGTACAGGACAAGTACGCAGAGTTGTATTGGGACTTCACCAAACGCGATGCACTCAAGATCACCCACATCGGATTCAAGAACCCCGCAGTCGGTGTCATCAAAAATCTGTGGCTCAAACGCACTGGTCGCGAGGTTCCTGAAACCTACGAGGTCCAGTGGGCCAAGAATCCATTCCCAATGCCCGCCAATAGAG
>CAZPDN010000093.1:0-2893 GCA_964585435.1 uncultured Gammaproteobacteria bacterium | reverse complement strand
ACTTGAGACGATGCATTGTCAATGAAAAAATCAAACTCATATGCAACAGAATGTGTATTTGGCTCTGATTTCTCCTGAGCGTATGTAGGATGTACCACACATAGAAAGCACAAAAAACCCAGTATGAAAGTCTTCATACCATCATATAACCTCTTTTTGGAGGAAGTGAGCTGTTGAGGATTCTGTAACATGTGTAATTCCTTCTGGTTTACCTTGATATAGTATTCTACCACCCCCCTCGCCTCCAGATGGGCCCATGTCAATGATATAATCCATATTTTTGATAACATCGAGGTTGTGCTCTATCACAATCACTGTATTTCCCTTGTGTACAAGTTCATACAATCCTTGCAGTAATTTACTAATGTCGTGTGGATGAAGACCTGTTGTGGGTTCATCGAAAATGTATAGAGTCCTTCCCTCTTCCTTTCGAGCTAGTTCAAAAGCTAGTTTTATTCGCTGAGCTTCTCCTCCTGACAAAGTGGGTGCTGGTCGGCCGATTTCCAAATATCCAAGTCCTATGTCTTTGAGTGCACGGAGCTTTCGTGTGAGTTGTGGATGTGAAGAGAAAAAGTTAACTGCCTCATCTACCGTCATTGCCAGAACCTCTGAGATATTCTTTGATTTATACTTAACATCTAGAGTTTCACTGTTGTATCGTTTCCCTTCACATACGTCACATGTTACGTAGACATCAGGAAGGAATTGCATCTCAACCTTGATCGTTCCTGCGCCTGAACATTTCTCGCATCGGCCACCCTTCACATTAAATGAAAATCGACCTTTCTTGTACCCTCTCATTTTCGCATCTGGCGTCTGTGCAAAAATATCACGGATGGTATCGAATGCACCTATATATGTAGCGGGGTTTGAACGAGGAGTCCTACCAATGGGTGATTGATTGACAAGGTATACGGTATCGATATATTGATACCCATCAATACTATCAAATTGGCCCATGACACCCTCATATCGACCGGTGAGGTAGTATTGGAGGCCCTTATAGAGCGTTTCTACAATAAGCGTTGATTTGCCTGATCCAGAAACACCTGTCACGCCTATGAGATGACCCAGAGGGAACTCAGCATGAACATTCTTTAGATTGTATTGAGAAGCCCCCTTGAGATGTATAGTCCCATTCGAGACATATGATGCATTGCGTTTCTTAATTTCTTTCCTGCCATAGATGTAATCAGCTGTAAGCGTGTCAGCTCCTTCCATGCCTGCCAAATCGCCTTCATATACGATTTTACCTCCATATGTGCCAGCCTCAGGTCCAAAGTCCACAAGATAATCTGCATTCACAATGGTTTCAAGATCGTGCTCCACGACGATAATCGTATTTCCTAAATCGCGCAACTTTTTGAGAGAGTCCACAAGTGCTGAAACATCACGAGGATGAAGTCCAATTGAAGGCTCATCGAGAACATAAATGACCCCAGAGAGCCCAGATCCGATTTGAGACGCAAGTCGAATTCGTTGTGATTCGCCTCCTGACAGAGTGCGAGATGATCGATTGAGTGTAAGGTAGGATAGTCCCACGTTCATGAGAAATTGGAGTCGCGCTCGAACTTCCACAAGAATGCTCTTGCTCACTTCAGTTTCATAAGGAGTGAGGTACGAGGGTAGATCGTTGAAGAATTGAAGGGCGTGTTCTATAGATAGGTCGCAGACATCAAAAATACTGAATTGGTTGAGCTTAATGCTTAGCACTTCAGGCTTGAGACGCTTTCCCTCGCATGATTCACATACCTTTTCAGTCATGAATCGCTCAACCTCGTTGCGAGCATATTCGGATTGGGTTTCGGCATAGCGCTTTTCAAGCTCGGGGATGATACCGTTCCATTTTTCATGTATTGTGGTCAGTCTTCCTTCTTTGTTATGTCCTTCTACAGCATATGTTTTCGACGAGCCATGGAGGATAATGTCGAGATGCTTCTGTGGAAGAGCATGTACGGGTGTGCCTAGATCAATTCCTTCTTCCTGGGCACATGTTTTAAACGTTCGAGCAAACCATGTGTCTCGCGTAAGAGCATCACGAAAAGGTAGGATTGCCCCTTCATTGAGTGTAAGGTTTTTACTAAAAAGCAAGTCTGGATTGATGCGAACAACATGTCCAAGTCCTTTACATGTTTCACAAGCTCCTATGGGTGAGTTAAATGAAAACATGCGAGGTTCAATCTCAGGAAGAGCAATATTACAGTCTGGACACGAAAAATTTTCTGAATAGAGATGCCTATCTGTGTCTGAAGTGTATACATAGACGAGTCCACCTGACAGGCTTACAGCTTGTTCTACCGCCGTAAAAACACGTGACCGCATATTCGCAAGAAATACTGAATCTGCAACATCCTTCATTTGTGATGCGCTCGCTCGGATGGTATCTATAATTGCATCAATTGAATGCTTATTCGTTTTGATAAGCTGGATATCATTGTCGAGTGAATATTCCTTACCATCTATCAAGGCAAGGGAATAACCCTTCGCTCTGAGATTGTCCAGTAAACCCGAATACTCCCCTTTTCTCTCTCGTACAATCGGGGATGTAATGCGAACATGAATAGGCTCGTGTTTGTGTTGTTGAGAAAGGCTCACGAGCATGTCGACGATTTTTATCGTTATCTCATCAATTGAGAGTTTGGTGATCTCTTTGCCACAGTTTTGACAGAATGGGTGTCCTGCACGTGCAAAAAGGAGCCTCAAATAATCATAAATTTCAGTTGTTGTTCCGACAGTAGACCTGCGGTTATGGCTCACGGACTTTTGATCAATAGAAATGGAAGGTGATAATCCTTCTATAAAATCTACATCTGGCTTGCCTAGAATCCCTAGAAATTGGCGTGCATATGAAGACAGCGATTCGACATATCGTCTTTGTCCTTCTGCATAGATG
>CAZPDN010000092.1:0-2943 GCA_964585435.1 uncultured Gammaproteobacteria bacterium | reverse complement strand
CGATAATGCCTACAAATTCCCAGCGCGTTGGACTGCGTATGCCGTCCAGCATGGGGAGAATCTTTAATCCAAGGAGATATGGAGTTGGAATGTGGCCATATGTGCCATTGAAACTGAGGCGGGGTCCGAGGGAGAAGAGAAAGCCCATAAGTCCAGTTAGAGCAAAGACACTATCTGTCGGAGTTAGTTTGAGCTGTAGATGCAGAGATGCATCTTGGAATCGAACTCGCATTGCTCCAACAAGTGCTCCTACGGTAAGCAGGAATCCAGGAAATATGGCCTTTTCGCCGATGATGTGTTTGTCGAATCTATTCCAATGTGCCCAGGCTTGAAGTGAATAAAGAATTGTCTGATACCCCTGTGTAAACACATAATCTGACATGTGGGCGGCATAGAGAATGATCTCTTCGATCTGTCTAACCATGTCGTAGTATTCCTTCATGACATAGTACATGCGCACAAACGGCGCAACAGTTAAAGCTGTTGTGGCAGTTAGTACGGCTATGGTGGAAATAGTTTCACTGCGCTGAGTCGACGATATGATGGCTATGAGACAAGCAACTGCGATCCATGCACTAAAAAACACAAATGTGTAGACGCTCGCAAGAAACTGAATGGTGAGGAATATGCCGGCTCCAATCGCCATGCCTTTTTTTCGAGAAGTGTCTGAAAAGAGAGCCCGAGCACAAAGTCCCATTGCGAGTAAGCCGGGCCAAAATGTCTGCATTTGAAAATGGCCACTCTGCATATGGTAGAAAGGTCCATATACCACCAATATCGAACCTATAAATGGGATAATATTGCCTTTAAAAAAGCTTTTCCAGAAGTAGACACCGCTTACATAGTTCAGAATGTACGTGATGAGAAACATGATGTTAAATGAAAGAATGGGGTTCTGGGTCACTATCTGAAACGGGAGTGTTATGATGGCTTGGGGAAGCAGTGTATCTGAAAAAAGGAGTCCATAAGGATGGGGGTAAAATCCTCTTGTATTGAACAATCGTGTAATGTCACCGGCTACAATGTTGTGAATTCCGTTTTGAATCACCCATACAATATATGGAAAATCCAACCTGTCCATAAGAGAACCTGAAAGATTAGCTAATAGATGTTGGTTCACATATATAAGAAGGAGAATAAAAACAAGAAAATACGGAAGTTGTTCTTTGCATGCTCGAGGAATTCGCATAGCGTATTATACGCAGATCATTATGGTTGCACAATAAAGAGGTGTGCTATACTCTCTCAACATGAACGTTCGTACTTATCTCACGTCTGTCGTATTAATCATCCTCATGATCCTCATGTATGTTGCGTATGTGTTATCTACATTTCGAACGTTCGGCATAACTTGGGATGAGGTAGATGTGTACACATCGGGCAGAATGACCTGGAATCATCTGGCGGTTCCGCAGGCGCCAGATGAACCTCAAGTTGTCTCAAAAACTCCAGGTTCAGAGATTAGGGCGGTATACAACTCTGCCTATGCGTCGGTGTTGTATCGCATGAATAGGCACGAATCATACGAAAGATATCATGCGTTTAATATGTTGTTTGGCTTGGTTGCTCTATTATCAAGCTATGTGATGTTTGTGCACTATTACAATAATCCATGGCTTGCCCTTCTAGCCCCCTTGATGCTTGTAACAGCGCCACGGTACTTTGGAGATTTGCCTGCGAATCCAAAAGATGGTCCATTTGCCAGTATGTATATCGCTACGCTCATGGCGATTTACTTTTCGCCATATGTAAAAAATACCTTCCTCAAGATTATTATCCTTGGGGGCGTGTTTGGTGTGGTGCAGAATCTGCGCGTGCTTGGCGTGACAGCTCTTGGTTTGTATGCATCATTTGAAGGATATTTGTATGCGAAACTTCACGAGTATCGCTGGAAGCTTGCGGATTCAACTTGGGCAATCGTGAATATTGCTCTTGTGACTTCATTAACTGCAATTGTGGCAATGTTTATTACAACGATATCGTGGCCATACTTGGGAAGTAGCTTCATGAAGCATGGCTTGGACATCTTGCGTACAAGTCGCGAGTATCCTTGGTTTGGCGGGACGCTCACGAACGGCGTCTTGATGAACAGCACGGATTTGCCCTGGCACTATCTCCCTACATGGTTTGTAGTAACGACACCGCTCTTTATTCTTGTAATGAGTATGATTGGCGTTGTCCGAGCATGGACAACAAACTTTAGAAATCCACTATCTTTTCTGTTCATTCTGTCTTTGGTTGGAAATGTGTCAATGTATTATCTTTCAGATCCACATGTGTATGACGGCCTTAGACACTTTCTATTTCTTGTGCCTTTGCTAGGATTGATGTCAGCGATTGCATGTATTGATGCTCTGCGCGAAGGTAAAAACTGGGTGAAAGGTGTGGTTCTTGTAGGCATTATGGTGCATGTATTGCTTGTTGGTCAAGCATACGCAAAACTTCATCCATATCAATACGTTTATTTTAATGAGCTGGTCGGTGGGTTGTCCGGAGCATCGGGAAAGTATGAAACGGACTATTGGGGAGCCTCGTATCGAGAGGCCGTCATGTGGCTCCGCGAACGCGTTGAGTCATCTCCGCATACTGTAAAAGTATATACGTGTGCGAATCCCTTTATCTCAACATATTATTTTTCATCCAACATGCAATGGGTTGATTCATCAAGCCAAGCTGATTACTCCATCTGCTACACACGCTCCAATGAGCATGAGTATCTTGCAGGAAATGTTATTCATGTTGTTGAAAGAGATGGAGTTGGTTTAAACTACATCACAAAGCATGAAAGGAAATAAGTCTTCTCAATCTCATCACATTACCGTTGTGATCAATACTAAAAATGAGGAATTGAATATAGTCGGTTGTATTCAATCCGCACAAAAAATTACAGATGACATACTCGTGGTGGATATGAAAAGTACTGATAAGACTGTCGAGTTGGCT
>CAZPDN010000091.1:0-2980 GCA_964585435.1 uncultured Gammaproteobacteria bacterium | reverse complement strand
ATTTGAAGCTCCGTGTCAGTGGCATGGAGATGCTTCAACGGCGACGTGGACCTCGTTTTGGCTCGGGTGAAACCCGTCCAGATGAGAAGAGGAAGCCTGGAGAAGGTCATCACTTCCCTTGATCTGTATCAGTCATGCGGTGACTCACCCTCACCGCACCCCCTTTTTTGGCGCTCCTCTAAACGAGACATCGCTTCCATACTTTTTGTGTATCTTCTTCCATGCATCTTGTTTTTCATGCAGTACAATGTACATATGACTTCCGAAATTCAACATGCCATCCATTCTCTTGTCAAAGACATCACGTATAAGCCTCATGTGCGTTTGGATATGTTCTTGGAGCTGGATCCTCATACGCAAGCTCACGTCATCATGCGACTGTCAAGGCATGTCCAGCGACAGATCATGGTGCGCTTGCACAACGATCACATCCTTTCACTCAGCAAGCATTTAGAGCCTGATGACATTACGGATTTGCTCCAACTTCTGTCCCCGCGGCGACAGCGAGAGGTTTTGGAACTCATGAGTGCAGAGTTGCAGGATACCCTGGCAGACCTGCTCAAATTTACCCCCAAAACTGCAGCGGGACTTATGAATCTCAATTACATTCTCGTGAGACCTGAAGAAAAACTCACAGATATTGTGGAAAGTGTGCAAAAACATGAAAAACGAACTGGGAAACTCCCCACTCCCCTCGTGATTGAAGGTGAATCACTGCGAGGTCAAGTTATGTTGCAGGAATTGCTCTTCGCAAAGCCAAGTGAGTATGTGAAAGATCACATTCAGCCCATCAAGTCAATCCAAGCTTCTACTCAATCTGAAGAAGTACGCGATTTTCTTATCGACCATCCACACGAGCGCGTTGCAGTGTTGGGTGATGATGGTGATGTGTTAGGTGTGCTCTTTTCCGATGATGTATTACGTGAAATTGAGCATAAGGAAACATCTTCCCTGTACGATTTTGCTGGTTTGAACGCCGAAGAATCCGTGGATGATTCAGTCGATGTCAAGGTCGGGAACAGATACAAATGGCTTATCACGAACTTGGCAACTGCTTTCTTTGCATCCTATGTGGTCGGTCTGTTTGAAGCTACAATTTCAAAATATGTCTTGCTGGCTGTCTATATGCCCATCGTCGCAGGTATGGGAGGTAATGCTGCAACCCAAACCTTGGCCGTGCTGGTTCGTGGTATTTCACAAGGTCAGATAGACATACACAACGCACTCCCGACATTGAGGCGCGAGGTCGGCGCCGGAATCATTAATGGATGTATCAATGGTCTCATCGTATTTGCTGTTGTCATGCTGGTGAACAAGGATATAAAGGTCGCAATGATTCTGGCGATGGCAATGGTGATCAACCTCGTGGTTGCAGGTACTTTTGGGACAATCGTACCTCTGATCATGAAGAGGCTGGGCAAGGATCCTGCCACATCTGCAACGATCTTTATCACAACAGCCACAGACGTTCTTGGATTTCTTGCCTTCCTCGGCCTAGCTACTGTAGTCTTGAGTAGTTGATTCTCTCTCTCTCGCTCTCTCTTGCCCTCTCTTGGGTGTGGACTCGAGGGGATTTGAACCCCTGACCTCTGCAATGCGAATGCAGCGCTCTAGCCAGCTGAGCTACGAGCCCAAATTACGAACCTCCGGGGTTAGGCAGGCGTTCCGGGCGGGATAATCTCAAGATATGTCATAATTCGAGGCTATTTCATAATTATATCATCTTTGTATACCAGTATTCTGGCATGCCATCACGAAGTCATCCTTTTATCACAGGCAAAGCATATCATATTTATGATAAAAACCTCGATGCCATCCGAATTTTTGAAGATTCTATATGTTGTGAAGTATTTCTGCAGACGCTTGAGTTTTATCGCTTTCAAGTGCCAGTGAGCCTATCAGCATATAGAAGATTCAAGAAAAGTGAACAGTTGCTTTTTCGTCAAACATATATGCAGGAAAACAAAGCCCTCATTACTATTCACGTCTTTGTCCTGATGCCTAATCATTATCACCTTCTCGTACGTCAAAAAAAAGATGGAGCCATTGTGAGATATATGAGTAATGTTATTAATTCCATAACGCGATTCTACAATAGACGAAACGTGCGAAAGGGGCCGGTATTTTTACCACAATTTAACTCCGTTGCAATACTGGGGACACATCAATTGATGTATGTAAGCAAGTATATTCACCTAAATCCGCTCAAAGCGACGTTGGTAAAGAATTTTGATGAGCTGATAAAATGGAAGTATTCCTCGTTGCCAATGTATCTTGGATATGAACCTAAATATTTCTGGGTAAAGCCAACGTATGTAATGAAGAGCTTTCAATACTCGAAGAAAATGTATCGAAGATATCTACGTGGTGACAAATATTAGCTTTAGCTCGTCCGGACGTTCTGCCTAACCCCGGAGGTTGTTGACAATATAAATGTGGTTGGAACTGGCTAGTAATAATTGCTAACGTGCAACATGTACCGAAATACATGAAGCATTTTCTAAAAAATAGAAAGGAGGTGATTCACCCGCTCCTTCCAGAACGGGTACCTTGTTACGACTTAGTCCCCATCGCCGATTTTACCCTCGTCCCCGCAAGCGGAGCCTTCAGATACCACCGACTTTGTTGGCTTGACGGGCAGTGTGTGCAAGAGACAAGAACGTATTCACCGCGGTATAGCTGACCCGCGATTACTACTAATTCCACGTTCAAGAGGTCGAGTTGCAGACCTCTATCCCCACTGAGAGACGGTTTATAGGATTAGCTCCACCTTGCGGTTTGGCAACCTTCTGTCCGACTCATTGTATCATGTGTGTAGCCCAGGGTGTAAGCGCCATGCTGACTTGACGTCTGCCTCTCCTTCCTCCCCACCATCGGTGAGGCAGTTCCCTATGACAAATATAACATAGGGCAAGGGTTACGTTCGTTGTCCCACTTAAGGGCACTCCTCACGGAACGAACTGACGACAGCCATGCAGCA
>CAZPDN010000090.1:0-3034 GCA_964585435.1 uncultured Gammaproteobacteria bacterium | reverse complement strand
CTGTCACCAATCCCCAACTCCAGCCCATTCCTGCAAACCCTCAAGAAGCACGTGTTTGAATGATATACTATGAGCATGAATTCTCTAAAGGACCGCGTCGCACAGGTTTGTTTTGAAGTTTTCGGGTCACATGCTCCCATAACTTCTCCCTCGTATGCAGAATTTGGAGACTACTGTGTCAATGTCATGCAGTTGCAACCACGACCAACTCAGGTTGACATTGAAGCTTTTGTGAAGCACTTCCAAGAGCATGAGCTGTTTGAAAAGGTGGAGCAAAAAGGAGCGTATCTTAACTTTTTTATCCATCCCAAAACACTCCAAGAATATCTTTCAGCATCTCTGCATGAACCCGGCTATGGATCATCTTCAAAGGGAGCAGGAGAAACATGGGCGATCGAACATACATCCCCCAACCCCAATAAAGCGATGCACCTTGGTCATTTACGAAACAACGTCCTGAGCATGGCGCTTGTCCGAATGTGGGAAAAGGTTGGCATACGTGTTGTGTGTGATGCAGTGGACAACAACAGAGGCATTGCTATTGCTAGGCTCATGTGGGGATTTCTGCATTTTGCTCGCACATCAGATTCTTCTGAAGCCTCAATAGCATACTGGCATTCACATCAGGATGAATGGCACACACCCCAATCCTCCGACATGACTCCAGGTAAGTTTGTGGATAGTTTGTATGTGCAGGCATCGACTATCTATGAAGCAGACGATGCAGTTCGAGAAGAAATTCGCTCAATGGTTGTTGCGTGGGAGGAGGGAGATGAGCTTGTTCGAGCGCTCTGGAAACACGTTCTTGGTTATTCATATGAAGGCCAACGCGCCACGCTTGAGATTGGGTAATAGATGGGATATGGTTTGGCACGAACACGAGCATTATCAACAGGGGAAAACATATGTTCAGGAAGGATTGGAGGCGGGTATTTTTGTTCGCACGTCCGAAGGGACGGTCATCACACACCTTGAGGAATATGGATTACCTGATACGGTGGTGCTGAAATCTGATGGCACAAGCCTGTATCTCACTCAGGATATTGCTCTTACAGACCTGAAGCATCAAAAACACCGGGCTGATAAACTCATCTGGGTTATTGGTCCTGAGCAATCGCTTGCACTCAAACAACTGTTTGCTGTCTGTGAGCAACTCGGTATTGGCAACAGAGACACCTTTGAACACATTTCATATGGGTGGATGAGCCTCAAAGGCCAGGGCTCTATGAGCTCCCGAAAAGGAAACGTTATTTACATTGACGATCTCATGGATGAAGCTCATGCAAAAGCTGTGAAGGAGATTCGACATCCAGAATTGCTTCGAGAGCCTATTGAAAAGGTGGCTGAAAAAGTCGGACTTGGCGCTATCAAATACTCCCTTTTGCGAGTGAGTCGTAATCAAGACATAGCTTTTGACATGGAAGAATCGGTGCGTTTTGAAGGCAACTCTGGACCTTACATCCAATACGCGTATGCTCGCATGCAAAGCATTTTACGTAAGGCGGGCGACTTTACGTGTGATGTTCAGCCGGAAAATGTGTCTTCCGCGGAGCGCGCTCTATTGCTAAAAATTGCCCAATACGGAGAGGTGGTTCTTGAGAGTGCTTTCTCTTATGCACCGCATGATCTAGCACTGTACATATACCAACTCACCCAAGCATGTAACGTGTTGTATGAGTCAGAGCCTATTTTGCAGGCAATGGAGTCTGAAAAACTCTTTCGATTGGCGCTTATTCAGTCTGCATGTATGATTCTCAAAGACGGACTTGGCATTCTCGGCATTGATGTTGTTGAGGCCATGTAGGTTCAAAACAACTTCATTTTAGATACATAAGCATTTATACTATACACATGGCTCATCACACTCCGCGCATTGGATTCGACTTCGATGGAGTCATTATGTATAACCCCGCACGAGCCATCCGGCGACCCATGTCTTGGCTTAAACGCTACGTTCTCCCTGCAAAAAAATCCCACTTTCTCTATCCCAAAGGCCGTATTGCACAATGCATCAATCATCTCCTACACAAATCAAGTTTCAAACCTGCACGTGGTTATCAAGATATAGTTGAGCTAAGCAAAAAAGGCAACATTGTTCCATACATTGTTACTGCCCGCTGGAGCTTTCTCAAAGGTGATTTTCACAAATGGATACACACTCTACACGCTCCTCAGTATTTTCGAGGCTACTTTATCAATGAAAACAATGATCAACCGCACATCTTCAAAGAAAAGATGATCAAGGAACTGAACCTCGACGTTTTTATTGAAGACAATCTTGATATTGTGGATTACCTCCGAGAGAAAACAGACGCAGAAATTTTATGGATCTCAAACATTTTTGACAGACATGAGAAAAGACCTCTCGCCTTTAAAGGCCTTGCTGATGCTGTAGCCTACTTAAGCTCGAAATATTCAAAAGAAGGTTAATGTGAGCAGTTTATCCAAACATCTCGCTCATCACTTTCTTGGGGTCTGCACCCTGCTCGACACAATGCGCCTTAACGGAGGTGACTATGTCTTTGCTTCCACACACATAAAACTCACACGCTTCCACATTTAGTTTACCTGCAGAAATGTCTGCGTCTAGTGCGTGCGTCACTCGACCATGCTGACAGTGAGAGCTACTGTCCAATTGCACATCTGGTTCGCGCGAAATGCAGTATGTATACGAAAACTGAGGATATGTCGTCGCCAATGTGCGAAGCTCCTCTACAAAATACATGTCAGCACGCGTTTTAAGCCCAAAATAGAGGCGATGTACCGTACCAATGGAATGTTGCAGTGCGTACTCGATCATGGCCTTTACAGGCGCTATGCCAGTCCCTGTAGCAAGATAAACCTTGGGGTCAGGAGTATTCTTGAGAGTAAAGATGCCTGCAGGACCCTTAAACTCAGCTTTATCACCAACTGCAAGCTCATTGAGATATGTCGAAGCGAGGCCACCAGGAAAGTATTCAACTAGTAGTTCTATGTGTTGTGGGTGTGCTATTGAACACAAAGAGTACTGTCGTAACGCCGTGCCGATTTTGAG
>CAZPDN010000089.1:0-3067 GCA_964585435.1 uncultured Gammaproteobacteria bacterium | reverse complement strand
CTCAGTGGCTGGACCGAAGATGTCGAACCGACTAACAGAGTTGTTTATCTGAGTGATGAAAGGAGGAGGATTAGGGCCAAAATAGAGTTGATGCATGGTCCAGTCTTTTCTTTCATCCCTAGATTCGAAGCTCTCGTTAATGCAGCAGGTCCAGGGACATACTTCGTCATTGTTTTTGACCGTGCAGACTGGGAGCAACTCTACGAAACAGCAACGCACAGGTCGAAGCCTGAGGCAATCGAGAGCGCGAAAAAATGGCTCAACGAGCATAGACCCGGATGGGAAGATCCCACCAACTGGGACGATCCTCGCTGGGTTTGACCGCCCCGCCAACCAGAAGGACAAGCTCAGCGCTTTGGGCGCCGCTTGCCCTTCTGGGCTTGTTCTTTTCGAGAAGACTTCAGAACAAGAATAGCAACAAGAAGTGCCAAGATACTTCCTCCAACATAGAGCCACGTACCCACATCATGTGTT
This sequence comes from uncultured Gammaproteobacteria bacterium, assembly GCA_964585435.1. Taxonomy (GTDB): domain Bacteria; phylum Patescibacteriota; class Microgenomatia; order UBA1406; family HO2-37-13b; genus 2-02-FULL-43-11-A. The sequence continues at coordinate 2,593 of CAZPDN010000089.1, read as the reverse complement.
TTTCGCGAATCTGATGCACCTTTTACCTCTCCATAGTTATAGAATGCTCCAGCAGGCGCGAATCCTGCCATGACCATGTATCCGCCCGGCTTGTCTGTCACAACAGAAACCGTGTTTGCAAAAGTATCAACCGTAGAACTTCGTAGCATCGTCCATGTCTTGCCATAATCGTTGGAATGGACAATCTTCAAAGATGATTCAGGAAACGCAAGGACGTCTCCGAAAACCTGCAGATCTTCATCCGTATACGAATAGGTGAGAATCCATTTCTTCAAAGGAACCGCTGGTGCATCGTTTCCTACCTGATATGCCTTTGGACGAAACTCACAAATATCACTTATCTGCCAATATCTAACCAATCGCATTGGGAAGCTTTTATCCCAACAGCCTGTCTGTATCCAGATGTCATAAGGATACGACTGAGGCTCAAAAATGACATGCCACGGATTCAACACAAATACTCCTCCATCATCAGCCCTGATAGACGGAGAAGATGGAAATGAACTGAGTGTTGGCTTTCCATATGATTTGGAGGCATAGGCTACGTGGGGCATGATTGCCAAAAAAGAAAGAAACAAAAATACAATGAGATGTGTCGCGCGCATACCCTATGCTAGCACGTCACGCAGACGTATACAAGAAGCTATGTAGTATAATACGGTGTTCACTTGTACGTTCACACTTTGTGACAGATTGCACTGCGTAATCTGTTTCCAACCAACGAAAGGATCAGGTCATGAGCCTCCGCTTTGCAACCATCTTGTTCAAGGTGCGACGATTGCTCGGCATGCATGGCATGGATGTGAGTGAGCGACGCATCTATTTGCCATCGCGTGATCTAACAGAGGTGTTTGCAGTGAAGTATGGCTTCACTTTCCGGGACGAACACATCCAGCACATCCCACCCGGATGGTCACTTGTCTGCGAAGACTACCTTCTTCACCTTCACAACCATCTCGGCGTTTGTGTAGGGTTCTTACAATATCAGGGTCGGCACTACGAACTTGTGTTGTATCCCAGATACATGGTCGACATCACAGATCATGAAGAGAGTGAGGGAGGAGTATGGGATAGGCAGATGAAGATGTCCGTGTTCACCTCTAGGGAAGAGGACGCCTCTACACTGATTCAAAGACTTCGTACCTACATTGCCGGGCATTTCCCAGGTCAAGACACAGACCCGCTCTTCTACTACGAAGTCTGACGTACAAGAAACATCGCGCCTGTATGCCATGTGGGTCATCATCCACAAGGCCTCTGCAGGCGCCGTTTCATTAGAAAAACTCTGCCTTACGCAGTTCTATGTAACACGCCTTTCAGTATATGTGAAATAGCAGTCTTAAGCGCTACATCTGATGGCCTACAATCCAATTCATGAACGAGCTTGTTTCGTAGTTTATGCGCATCCCACAGAGCCTGATAGTGAGCATAAGGAAACAATGATCGAGCATGTTTGAGCCTCTCTCCACATGTGGTTCCAGGAAGCGATTCTTTTTGTAATAATTCATCTAGTAGTATGTCTGCTTGGATAAGTGATGTGCGAAGATGAGCGCCTTGCTCATGTCCAACTTGTCTGAGAAGCTGCTGCGCTCTAGTACGTAGACCCTCTTTCCAACCATTGTCCCGTTTTCTTTCCAGTAGATACACAATACCAAAAAGCACCAGTATCACGAGGAATAGAACAGGAAGTACATAGTCCATGGACACAGTATACCTTACATTAGTGTAGGTCGTAAAATTCACATATCCAAAGTAACCCGCGGGCATATAACGCAACCTAGAAAAACATTGACATCGTGTCTGATTTTGCCTAGTATTAAAAGGATATGTGTCTTCGAAAAATTGCTAATATTTTCTCGCTTTTATGCCTCTTTATTCTGTATTCTCCGCAAGTTTCAGCAACAACGCTCATAAACAACACTTTAACTCCTCTTGATTCAAATACAACGTGGTCTACATTTTTTCAGACTAATAATGGTCAATCAGCAGACACAGTTCATTTCGGTGCATATGTATTTCATGCTGTTGGCGAGACACTGTATATTGGCATCGCAAATTATCGACCCGCAGATGCCGGAAGCGCACTCTTGGCATCGTTCAATGGTACATCGACAACTTTTTTGGGAAATCTTGCTGAAGAAGGAGTCAATGATATTGTGTCCCGAAATGGCACAGTTATAGTCGGAGGGGTTGATCCCCACGACAGCTGGGCACTGGGAAACATATACACATATAATGGCACATTCTCCAAGATCCGAGATGGAAACGGGCTTACAAATGTTATCCACATGTGGGGACTTGATGTCACATCAGATGGAACTTTATATTCAGCAGTATCATCTCACGACGGTTCGTTTCCAGGTACGTGTGTCAATGGTGTTACATGCTTTGGTGAGGTGTTTAAAAGCACAAACGGAGGCTTAACCTGGACATCCCAAGGCAGATTGGGAGCGTACAGGGTTTTTGATGTTCATCATGCTTTTAGTAAACTCTATGCTCTCTATGTTGATGAAGTAACAGGAGACAACAGACTTGCAGTCAGTGACACTGATGGTGCATCATGGACAACTCTCAAGAATGATGGGGGGCTGAG
>CAZPDN010000088.1:0-3078 GCA_964585435.1 uncultured Gammaproteobacteria bacterium | reverse complement strand
GTACAATTGCCAAGGCCGGACTTGTGCCAGAAGCTCTTGCAGCAGATGGTTCTGGATTTGGAGGTCTTGCGCCCTACTCGTTTATCTGGGAGCAAATTCGCAATGTGACCTATATTATCCTCGTGCTTGTTGTGTTATTTTCCGGGTTTTTTATTATGTTTCGATCTGCAGTTAGTGCCAATGTCTCCATTACCATCGAAAGTCTTCTGCCAAAGATTATTGTGACGATGATTCTTATACAAATGTCTTTTGCTATTGCGGGCTTCCTAATAGATGTTATGTATGTCGCGAGTGCATTTGTAGTGGGTATTTTTGCACCACTCGTGTTGCCGGATAAGCCATGGTCTGAAACAATAAATCAATATCTTTTTGCGACGCCTTTTGGTGTCGTTCGAGGCTTGCTGGGCCCCGACGGAGTAATATCGGGAACCTACATGATATTATACGCAATCCCGGACCATCTCATGAGTATGTTTGGAGGTGTTGTGCGGACTCTTTTTGTTTTGGGGTCAATGTTCATAGCTAATGTGGTGATCAAACCAGCGCTTCAGCCTGATGATAATAAAACACACTTCATGGATATAGTAACGCAATTGACTACAAGTTTACTAGTAATTGTTAAGGGATTCTTCACCGGAGGTCCTGGTGGTGCTTTAAAAGAAGCCCTGATACAAGGTGCAAAGGCTTTGGGAACATTCTTTGCTGATTATTGGTTAGTCATCATGTTCGCATTGTTTCCACAGCTCGTGATCGGCTTTATTCTTTTTGTTTCTATATTAAACGCAGCATGGAAGATCTTAAAAATGATGTTTATGGCATATGTGCGAATTCTTTTGTATACCATTTTCGCTCCGTTTTTGCTACTTATGGGATTAATGCCTGGTAAATCTGGGTTTGGCTCGTGGGTGAGTTCAATGATGTATGAATTATCAGTGTTTCCCATTTTCATAGCAATTTCTATGTTCTCTTTTCTTATTTTGGGGTATGAAACATCAGGTATTGGATTGAGATTACCGTATCTAACAGGAATTGACCCACAAGCGTTAAGCTATCTGATCGGAATTTCTATTTTGGCAATGTCTCCTAGCCTTATTGAACGTTTTAGGAAATCAGTGTTCTCATCTGGTATTGACCTGGCAGGTGAAGCCAAGGATGCATTTATGCAAGGGTTTGGATTAATCAAGAGTCCGCCTAAACTGCTCACATCACTTCCAACAAAATATGGAGCTCGTTTCTCAAATCAAATTAACAGGATCTCCAAATCATATTCAGTTGCCAATGATAGGATTCGTGGTCAGAAAAGCAAAGAGGAGCAACTCATGGACTCAATTAAGATGCTGACTGAAGATAAAAAGACCAAGCCTATTCCGTAGAGCAAAGCCACCAATGAAGAGTTCAAAATAAGTATAGAGCAGGGCAGAACCTACCCCAGTAGACCCCGCATGAGCAGGCCCACAATCGCTCCGATGGCGATGTATTCCAGAACAACCTTCAGATGAAGGGATTGATCTCGCACGTGGTGTACGATTCCCCAGCCGATGTAGTAGAGAATAAAGAGCGCTGTGACGATGAATTGCTTCGTGGGTTGTGCTCGAAAGATTGCTAGAAATGTCAAAAAGAGCCCTGCAGATACTAACAACAGTGTGTATTCGAGCATGTGATCCCGTATGTCGTTATGGAGTGAGCCAAGTGCCGATCGTTTTCTGTACATAGTTATAAAATAATACCCTTCTTAATAATCATGATAGCAATCAATATGGATACAATAAACACAATATGAGCCATGTTTTTGCTTGTGATGCGAACAAGGTTGTGTTTATACGCGAAATAGACGTCTAGAACCAAAACCAAGAGCAAAAAGCCTAATATGAAAGTTGTCCAATTGATGCGAAGTGCTTGAGCTGAAATGTACTCACCCAGAACAGGTGCGCTCAGGAATGGGATAGAGCCTTGTGTCAGCGTTGCTTGTCGTGGCTTGGGTGCCACTTGAGGTTCTTGTGTATGAGTGCCGGATGCTTGTGAGGTTTCCGCCTGACTGCCCCCATCTCCGCGTTGCTGTGTCAGCTGTGGTGCTTGAGGATCTTGAACAGGGTTGGCTTGGGCAATCTGCTTGCCGAACATCTGGACGACAAGCGTGACTTCTTCGCCTTGCAATACGCCATTTGATACACCAAACCCCACTTCGTCATAATCTGGTCTGATGAGATTGGCATAGTGCGTAGGAGAATTTTTCCAGCCGTCTACAACAGATTCAGAGTACATGAATCCTTTTGCGAGATTTTCTCCCGCGACTTCGTATGAATAGCCTGAATCAAGGATAAAATCCCATGGTGATTTGCCTCCGCCAAAGTGTGCCCAATAATCATGTGTGAACATATGTTTGGCCTTGTTTTCTGCAGCTTGTGCGAGTAGGTTGTTGTATCGCAGTGGCGGAAGGCCTTGAGAGGTGCGAACCTCGTTTGTGAGTTCAAGGAGTCTTTCTATGCGGATATCCTGAGCAATACCCAGTACGCCTGTGGATTCAATAATGTGTGTTGACCAAGAAAGTACCCCTACTAATACCAAAACTCCAACAAGCATGTTTAAATGCAGTAATTTCGCGCGGAAATTGTTCCTGTGAGACGGTACAAGAAGATGGTGGAGATAGTTTGAGAGTCGATTCATTGTATCATTGTAATGAACTCGAATGCGATACTCAATAGATATATTGCTTGATACGCGAACTCCATTTCATCCCCATGTAATATACCAATCCAATTCCTATGCTATCCACAAGCAAATCATGTACTTTGCCCGTGCGTGATGGAACGTATGTCTGATGAATCTCATCTGACACAGCATATAAAAGACTGCACAAGCCTGCGATGAGAATGATTTCTTTTACGCTATAACGAATGGATAAAGTTAGAGAACGCACAAATGAAAGCATGAGAGTGGCATATTCAATGACATGAAGTGTTTTGAAAACAAAAAAGTTCGTGTCAAAGTCCTCTGACACAGAGAGATTTTGACGGCTTGACATGACAAAAATGATCAACATGATCAATCAACGCTTAAAAATTTTAAATATTGTACTTT
>CAZPDN010000087.1:0-3079 GCA_964585435.1 uncultured Gammaproteobacteria bacterium | reverse complement strand
CACACCCACAATCTCCAATAGTTGTACCACACCAGTAGGGAGTTTGTGAAGCATGGTCATACGACTGTTGTGACCAAAGTGAATCTGTCTGCTTGTATCGAGCTATTGGCACAAACACACCCTTCTCATATTCAACCTGAACATCAACACTTGCCCACTGACACCCCCCAAATGAATCAATGGCGTACACAGCAATCACATTTTCTCCTTGAACAAGGTAGTTCGCTATATCTTTTTCAATGAATACTTTTTCCGTTTTGCCAGATCGCTCTCTCAACACTAATGTGCCATTTATGTACACATCTCCATCATCGTCAAAGTTAGCTCGCAAGGTAGCCTTGTGTATCTTATTGTGAATATAAAATACTTTCCGAAAGTATGCTTCACCTCGTTCAACAGCGCCATACACCCACATCGGGGGGCTAAAAAAAATTGGGTCTGCATAATAGTCACATCTTCCACGTGTTGGAGCTCGAACAAAAACCCAGTCAACATCTTCAAACTCAGGATTCATCCATGAATCATAAAATCGAGCTGATCCTTTCCATGTGACATCGCTTTGAAGGACAGTTTCACCAAACACCTCACTGCAGGCGAGCCAAAAGAACAAACAGACCACACACGCTATTCTAAGCATGCAAGGAGCGTATCAAACAAACATGAAGTTTTTATGAAATGTTTACTCTGATAAAGACTCAAGATAGCGCTCTATCTCAAGCCCCGCTTCAACACCCATTCCGGTAGCTGTTATACCTTGTCTGAAGATATAATCAACACAATCACCAGCTGCAAAAACTCCAGCTCGAGATGTTGTGTGTTGATATGAGAAATCCATACCCGTCGCGTCCATCTGAAATTCAGGATTTCGTCGTGCCTCCCAAGCCAGCATACGAGATGTAACTATGTAACCATTAGGTCTCAACAACACACCACTTTCACGCAAAAACTGTGTATTTGGATCGTGCCCAATTGAAATAAACACACCGCCAACTTTCAACACAGCATCGTGTAGGTCAGGATGTTGTTTTGATGTTTCTGAGGTAAATCGCACTCGAACTCCATCAACTACATTTTCTCCAAGTATCTCATCCACTTCTGTCCCCCATAAAACTTCAATCTTCTCGTGTTCCAACACCCTCTTTTGCATGATTGCAGAGGCTCTAAACTCATCTCGTCTATGAAGGATGTACACTTTTTCAGCAAAGCGCGTTAGGACAAGTGCTTCTTCCATTGCGGTATCTCCACCTCCAACAACAGCTACAACTTTGCCCCTAAAAAAGAATCCGTCGCATGTTGCACATGCCGAAACTCCACATCCTCTAAGACGAGTTTCTGACTCAATATTGAGCCACTTTGCACTTGCTCCAGTAGCAAGTAAAACAGCATCAGCTTGATATGTGACTCCATTTGCGAGGGTAAGCTGAAGGTTTTTCGGATCGGAAAAATCCACACGTGCAACATTTTCATCAACAAATCTCGTCCCAAAGTGTTCAGCATGATCCCTGACTCGTTGCACGAGTTCAGGGCCTTGTATAGCCTTAAAGCCAGGCCAATTCTCCACATCTGTTGTAAGCATGAGTTGACCGCCTGCAGGAGAGCCAGCTATGACGAGTGGTTCAAGAAAAGCTCGAGAATTATAGATTGCAGCGCCCAGACCTGCTGGACCTCCGCCAACGATAACAACCTTTTCATGTTGAATATTTTTCATATGGTACGATTGTAACATATGGACTCTCAGACTCGATGCATCTACTGCAAGATACTTGCTCACGAAATTCCCTGCGTGAAGGTGTATGAAGACGATGTGTTTTTGGGTTTTCTTGATGTTTTTCCTGCATCAGAAGGACATACACTCCTAATACCAAAAAGGCACGTGCGTTGGGTGCATGATATCGAGCCCTTTGAGCAGTTCTGGACAGTTGCGCGCTCTCTCGTTACATCTATGCAACAACACATACATCCTCAGTGGGTGCAATACTTCACACATGGGGCTTTGGATCATGCTCATCTACATATAATCCCTCGCTATGATGATGTGGATACTGCCGAACCACTTCTTACTCAAAAAAGTACACCTGAAAACCCAGAGACCCTCGAAAGAATTGCGCAAAAAATCAGACTATAATCTTCTATACTGAATGTATGGAGAATCATCCAGTCCCACGCTCTGTAACTACATTTGAGTTTAAACTCATCGGTTGGTTTACTGTCAAAGAATTCGTCTATCTCCTCATCGCCATTGGTATAGCTGTCATTCTATATTTCACCATACCTGTGCCGTATCTGAATCTAGCTATAGCAGGCTCTGTTGTAGGTCTCGGAGCTTTTCTTGTTATGTACAAATATAATGAACGACCTCTTGATATCTGGGCAAAAAACCTTGTCTATCGTCTCTTGTCACCTTCTCAATACTACTGGATGAAAAATAATCCAGCGCCTGATTTTCTGCAGGATGTTATTGTTTCAGACAGTACTATTGTTTCAAAACACATTGATGCTTCCAATAAGCTTCAATCATATGTCACTACAACACAATCAAATCATCAACCAAGTGATCAGGCTCATATACGTGTTCAAGAAGCAACTCAACCACCCGCGCAGACCACTCTCCAAAGCTCAGATCAAACACAAGCTATTCCTTCTACTCAAACAGACTCACCAACCCCCGTTTCCACATCAACACAACCTCAACCATATCTATCGGGTATTGTCACAAACAATAAATCAACTCCTCTTCCCAATATCATGATTTATGTGAACACACATGCGGGGGAACTTGTCCGCATACTCAAAACAAATAAAAATGGCGTTTTTACGTCTTTTCATCCACTTGAGCCAGGTACATACGTCATAAGTCCAAAGGATTTGGGTGGTAATTACTTTTTTGATACAATGACTGTACCAGTTAATGGCCCGCAGGAAGAGCCTGTCCGAATAAGCTCCAAAGAATTAATGTCCTAATGAAAAAAACAGCACCCGTAAAGTCATCAACGCAAAAGTTTACAGAAATCGAAGCAATTCGAGACGATATTCTCATGCTTCAAGATCATTCATGTAGTGTCATCATTGAATCCGGTGC
>CAZPDN010000086.1:0-3111 GCA_964585435.1 uncultured Gammaproteobacteria bacterium | reverse complement strand
TCGCAGTCATGTCCTTGAAAGTCGTTAAGGAATATGATCGAGGTGTCATATTTTTTCTTGGTAAGTGCACGGGTGTTCGAGGTCCAGGCCTTATCATTTTGATCCCTTTCCTTGAGCGAATGACAATGGTCCAATTACGCACGGTTACGATGGATATTCCTTCCCAGAAAATTATCACAAAGGACAATGTTTCCATCGATATCGCGGCTGTCGCATACTATCATATCGTTGATCCAAAAAAATCAGTCATCGCAATCGTAGACGTCTATGACGCTGTCAATCAGATCAGTCAGACAACTGTTCGAAACGTTGTTGGACAATTTAAGCTTGACGAATTGCTCTCTCAAACGCCACAGATTAATAAGAAGATAAAGGACGTCATCGACTCTCATACGGAGCCATGGGGCGTGCAAGTCACAGCTGTCGAGATTAAAGACATTTTTTTGCCAGACAACATGCAACGTGCAATGGCCAAGGAAGCAGAAGCAGAGCGAGAGCGCCGTGCAAAAATCGTTGGTGCCGAAGGGGAGTTGCAGGCCGCTGTTAAGCTGAGCGAAGCCGCTGATATTATTTCAAAGCACCCGGTTGCTCTACAGCTTCGAACACTTCAAACAATGGCAGACATCAGCGTCGAGAAAAATTCCACCATCATTTTCCCTGCACAATTCATGACGACGGTCAATGAGGCAATTGAGATGATCCAAGGGTCTTCTCCCAAGAAGAAATAGAAGTATCGCAAGGGAGTTTTTCATGTTATATTAGTGGAACAATGAACACAGGCACCTACAAACACTCAAAATCTGGAAAGCTCTACAAAGTTTTGGGTGTAGCAAAGCACTCCGAGACTCTTGAGGAGTTGGTGGTGTATGAGGCGCTGTATGACTACGATATAAGTAAGCTCTGGGTAAGACCAAAAAGTATGTTCCTCGATGAAGTTGAAGTTAACGGGAAGATGGTCCCACGATTTGAGTGGATAGAGAGCGAGTAGGCTACTTGAGTTTTCCATGAGCCTTCTTAGTCTCCGACTCATCTGTTCGTCACTCCGATGGGTATAAGAACCCTACGCAACGCGTCTAGTCCAGTGCCCGAAAAATCATCCGCGTCACCTACCCAACTTCTTAGCTCGGGTATGCTTTGAACAAAAATGCGTGACTGGGCGTCCATGTGTTTGTAGCCAAATCTTGAACTTGCAAGAGCGAGTATGTCTGCGAAGAATTCGGCTGGGTGGGGCTCGCCTGCATATCCTGTTGCGTGTGAACGATCTTTGAGCGTCCATGTTCCATCCTTGTTGGCTCTCCAAAATCTTTGCGTGTAGTCCCGATATAGTTCTGGATATATTTCAGCAAGTTTGTGCGCTGTCTCGTGTCTGACAGTATGCATAAGTGAGTCAATTCCGCGTTCCTTTCTTTGAATACCGTCTTTGTCGGGCATTGCAGGTGCATCAAGATCCATTGCTCCTGGTACAACAAGTCGCATGTCATTGTTGTTGTAACTGCCTCCAGGTGTTCCATCCAAGCCTTTGAGTGTAAATATACGGAGGTCTCGTGGAAAAATCGATTCCCTGCCTGACACGCCACGACCCGATTGCTCCAGGATCGCCTCAAGCTCCCTCATACGCGAAAATCCATCTGCAACACCCACAAGTGCTTGGGTTGAAGCCGGCTCGAGTGCCAATCTCTCTCTTTGCGAATCCCACTGCGATGCAAGTTCCACGCGCGTGCCGTACAGGCGGTACATGTCCTGAATGACCACTTGCGATTCGGCAGATGGCTGGAATGCATCGGTGTCATTAGCTCTTTGGGTTGAGATATGAGCTGATGAGATCTCTGTCCCGATCATGTGCGAAGCATGTGTAGTGTGATTGCCCCCATGTAAAGCAGTCACATATAAGGCGGTTGCACCGGCTAGAGTTGTCCGCCGCAGCATTTTCCCAAGAACGCTTTGTTTTTTGATGCGTGTGTAAAATGGATTATCTCTTTCATTGTGAGACATGGTATTGGAGGCAATTGTACTCCTCGTTTGGAGACATGACTAGTGGCTAGTATTGGGTGAAGAATCAATACTTCCTCCCATCATAAGCCCAATGAAGCAATGCTTGACGCTGACGGGGGCGGCACGATTCATCGCCTGGCCTGCATGATTTCTGAATCTGTGCAATATGGCGCTTGATAGCGATCCAGCGCTTGATTTGCTTATCATCTTCTTCGGGCATGCGTCTGCCCATATAGTAGCGGCAGTACCACTGAAACCAACCCCGGGGGTCGTTTGGGTTGATCCAGCCTTTCATTTGCCACACCTTCAGCGGTTGACTTGCGCGTACCTTGAAGTAGTTGAGCGAGGCGTCATGATGACTTGAGCATAGCTTTGCATGTTTGAACCATTCTTTTGGGAATTCGGATGTGCAGTCTGTCATGTATTTCCCTCCAAATACTCCCAGCTCAAGCATTTGTTGTGGAGTCAGGTCGGGTTTAAAACGAGGGTCAAAGTTCTTGCCCACAGGCTCCGTACATACGTAGGTATAGTTCTGTTGCATTTTGTCGTTTACATGCACTGTCCTCGAGTTTTTCATGAGTATTAGTATATACTACAAGCTGTCACATGTAATTTTCTAACTATTGGATCTCGCATGACTATTGCTTCATTTATTCATACATTGTCCCAAGCTCGGCCAGCGCATGCCTTAAACATGTATGCAAGCGATGCGGGTAATGATGCTGCGATTCGCCGAAAAAACCTCACTTTGTATCTGGAATCAATGTATGCGCTGGGGCCTACGATTATGCTGATGGGCGAAGCTCCAGGCTACCAAGGTTGTCGCCAAACTGGCATACCTTTTACAAGTGAACACATCATGCTTTCGGGGCTACACGAGTGTGAACTGTTTGGCGCAGACAAAGGATTTGAGAAAACTCAGCAACATCCTGAAAAAGTGTGGAAAGAACCCTCTTCTACAATTATGTGGGGAGAGGTTGTGCAAATGCCTTCATTGCCTCTTATCTGGTCGGCCTTTCCATTTCACCCTTTTGCTCTTGGTAATGAGTACAGTAATCGCGCCCCCACGGCCTCAGAGCTTTCGCAGGGTGCTGAATACGTCGAGATGCTCTTGGAGAT
>CAZPDN010000085.1:395-3133 GCA_964585435.1 uncultured Gammaproteobacteria bacterium | reverse complement strand
CGTTGGACTAAACCGCTGACGCGGTGGTTGGTCTCGCCGAGGCCGCCACCGCCTTTTGTTTGCGCTTGGCTTGCGTAAAAGGTTGACAAGGATAAGTCTTCTGGCTGGGGAATGTTCCCCGGTTTTGAAGGAGTCTTGTCATGACACCGTTACGTCAACGCATGATCGATGCGATGGTGCTGCGCGGTTTTAGCCCACGCACGCAGGAGAGCTACACCGATGCCATTTACGGCATGGCCAAGCATTACCGGCGTGACCCGGCACAGTACAGCGCGCAGGAGGTCGAAGCCTACTTGCTGCACATGATCAACGAGCGCCACCTGACCTACAGTACCATGAACCAAGCGGCTTGTGCGGCGCGCTTCCTGTACGAGAAGGTTTTGGGCCGTGAACGCGAACTCTTTCCCATCGCCATGGCCAAAGTGCCTGCCAAACAACCCGAACTATTGGCGCGTGAGGAGATTGCCCGTTTGTTTGCCTGTTGCTCGCACCCGGTACACCGCATGCTGCTGCAAACCATCTACGCCAGCGGTCTGCGGGTGTCCGAGGTCTGCGCCCTGCAAGTCACCGACATTGACAGCCACAGTGACCGCATGTGCATCCGTGTGAGCTGCGGCAAGGGTGCCCGCACTCGCTACACCCTGTTGAGTCAGACATTGCTGGACAACTTGCGCATCTACTGGCGAACCTTTCACCCAAAGACCTGGTTATTTTGCAATCACACCGGCACACAACCAGTCAGCATCGAATCAGCCCAGCGTGCCTACCAAGGCGCACGTCAACGCGCCCAAATCACGAAGAGTGGCGGTCCCCATGCTCTGCGCCACGGCTTTGCCACCCACTTGCTCGAAGGTGGCGTTGACCTGTTTACCATCCAGAAATTACTGGGACACAGCCACATCAGCACCACCGGGCGCTACCTGCACCTGATCAGCCCACAGTTTCGCGCACCCAAGGGCGTTGATCCGCTGGATCTGCTTGCGGGACTGCCACCGCTCTAAGCCTCAAGCTGTCTGAGCATGGCCACCCTGGCCGATGCGTTGCGCCAGTTTGGCGCGGCGTATCTGCGTAAACATACCCTGAGTAGCGCACAGGCCAAAGCCTGGCGGGCCATTGTTGCCTGTCGCACCGCTGCACTGGGTGGGCAGCAGCTGGTCTGTGATACGTGTGGCCACAGCCACTGGCAGTACCATTCCTGCCGCAATCGGCATTGTCCGACCTGTGGCACACGTGCCAAGGACGCTTGGCTACAGGGCAGAATGTCCGAGGTATTGAACGTGCCGTACACACATCTGGTGTTTACCTTGCCGCACAGCTTGAACGGTTTGTATGGCGCGCACCCACGTTGGTTGATCGATACCTTGTTTACTTGCACCGCACAAACACTCGCGGAATTTGCCGCCAACCCAAAATGGATGGGTGTTTCTGGCGGAACGCCAGCATTTAGTCTGGTGCTGCACACCTGGAGACAGGATTTGCAGCGCCACATTCACCTGCACGCGGTGATGGCCTGTGGCGTATTGGCAAGCGATGGTCAGTGGGCCACACCAACGCGCAAGCCCGATTTTTTGTTCCCGGTACAGGCGCTCTCCAAGGTGTTTCGGGGCAAGTTCATGGCCGCACTGACAGCAGCGCACAAAGACGGCAAGATTGAGCGCGACCCGCAAGGCTTGCCAGCAGACTGGTCAGCGCGGCAAAAGCAACTCTACAAACACCAGTGGGTGGTGTATGCCAAGACACCACTGGGTGGTCCGGCTCAGGTGCTGGAATATCTGAGCCGCTATACGCATCGCACGGCCATCAGCAACGAACGAATCCGTCATGTCAGTGACGGCGAAGTGGCATTCAACGTGCGCGCTGATGACAAGGGTGGCAAACGTTTGCTTCGCCTGGACGGCGTTGAGTTTGTGCGACGCTTTTTGTTGCATGTGCTGCCATCGGGCACCAAGCGTATTCGCCACTATGGGGTGTTGGCATCAGGCTGCAAGGCAGTCAAGTTAGCCCAGGCCCGTGCGGCTTTGCACATGCCTGCGCCCAACGCACTGGCACTGGCGTGTGCACTGGCGTTCATGGCGCGGGTGGCCGGGATTGACATTGGCCTTTGCCCGCAGTGCAAAGTGGGACGCCTGGTGGTTGTCAACACGCTTGCAGGTTTGCGACACCTGCCTGCGCCAGGCGCTGTTGTGGTTCCCTGTGAGCGTGGGCCGCCGTGATGTACAGGCTCGACACCTCGGCGCCGATTTTTACGCCTGTGCAAGCGAGGCGGGGGCTGGATTGTTTGTGTGAGATACCAGAGAACATGGACGCCGCTTTCTTGACCGGTCGAAAGCCATTGCAGCGGCGTGTTGGTCAAATTCGTGATGTCTTGGACTGCCAGATGACCGATCTTGAGGTAAAGTCGGTGCATTAACGGTTCGCCGCAGAGGTCGCGATTTCTTTTAATCCCCTTTATCACCACCGTCCGCAGGCGGCGGTTCAGTCCAACAAGGTTTATCTGTCGCGAAGGGCGTTCGTGGTTTTTCCGAACATTGCAGCGCGACAGATAAACGCTATTCGTTATGTTACCCCTGCTGGAATGGACTGGACGGTCTTCCAGCATCTGAGACGAAACTACCGTAATATGTTTTATTCTCTCGTCGGTTGGTTTCATCAGCACGATTACCCAGTGGCCAGCAGGTATTTCACTAGGTTTGTTTGATGCATATTGAAATTGCGCAGAGCACACCTCCAACAGGGAG
>CAZPDN010000085.1:0-385 GCA_964585435.1 uncultured Gammaproteobacteria bacterium | reverse complement strand
ATGTAGGGCTCATAGCGTTTGCCCAAGGCCATCATCATGAAATGATACTGTCTAGGTTTCTGCACAGCAGCGGTACGGTTACGTTGCCGGTGCGTGCTGGTGATGCAGGGGACAACCGTGGTGAGCGTACTGCACGAGGTGTTCATCACACTGCGCACCGACGCTGACACCATTACTATTTTTTCGTCTTTGTGAGTTCCTGTAACCGCTTTTCTAGGGCCGCGCCGTCAACGAGTTCAAGCCGATAGGGAATGTAGGGAGCAATATAAGGATCGTTGGCGATTCGTGGGGCGAATGTTGATGTAGTGCTGACAATGCCTTTGGTGGCCGCTCTGTCAGCACCCAGCACGCCCAAAAGCGCGCGTACATCATTGGCCGTCACAAC
>CAZPDN010000084.1:0-3171 GCA_964585435.1 uncultured Gammaproteobacteria bacterium | reverse complement strand
CAAAAGAGATAAATACAACAGATCCTCATTATTATGCCATTACTCAGGCACTGTTTATCACTTTTTATTCAACAGGATTGCTTTACAAAAAAGATACGTCCGTGTTTTATTGTCCATCGTGCAAAACGGGCCTTGCGCAAGAAGAGATTCAAGGTGATGGCACTCACGAGCGTTGCGGTAATGCAGTGGAACAACGCACTCTTCCTCAATGGATGTTTCGTATACAGGAGTATGCGGACAGTCTGCTTGAAGGATTAGATGGACTGGACTGGCCCAAAGGCATTATCGAGATGCAAAAGAATTGGATTGGGAAAAAAGATGGTGCACTAATCTCATATCCAATAGATGGTACGGACGAGTTCGTTTCGTGCTTCACTACTCGTCCTGAAACACAATTTGGTGCCACATGTATAGTGCTTGCCCCAGAGCACCCTCTTGTACAGCGAATTTTGAACAAACAGATACCATTATCATCCGAGGCTTCATTACAAGATATTCAGAAGTATGTTTCAGATGCATTGAAAAAAACGGAGAGGGAGAGAATGGCCGAAGAAAAGAACAAAACGGGTGTTTTTACCGGTTTGTATGCGGTAAATCGGTTGAACGGAGAAAAGCTCCCCCTATGGATCTCTGACTTCGTTTTGGTGAACGTTGGTTCAGGAGCGGTCGTATGCGTTCCGGCGCATGATAAGCGAGACTATGCCTTCGCTGCTAAGTTTAACCTTCCTGTAAAAAGAGTAATTGCTGGCCCCGATGGTGATGTTTCGGACATTGAGGATGTCAAAAACGTGTTCGAGGGGGATGGTGAGATGATACACTCCGAATTTCTCAATACTATGGACACACAGTCAGCTCGAGAAAAAATAATTGCACATCTTCAGAATCAGAATCACGGAGAACATCAGACGACATATCATCTGCGCGATTGGATCTTTAGCCGACAGCGGTACTGGGGTGAGCCGATACCTATGGTGTATTGTGAATCCTGCGCACGTGAAGGGAAGAGTTACTGGGATACAAAGGCAGGAGAAATCAGCAATATGAGGCTCAAGAACAGTCCAAAATGGACAATGTTTGATCGCCTCATTCAGGATAACAAAAAACGAATGGCAGGTTGGTTTCCGATAGATATGACTCAATTACCGCTTGAATTGCCAAAAGTTGAATCATATGAGCCTGCTGAATCTGGAGAATCTCCGCTTGCATCACTCACAGACTGGGTGCACACGACCTGTCCTGAGTGTGGATCTTCAGCAAGGCGTGAAACTGACACGATGCCCAATTGGGCCGGATCATGCTGGTACTACCTTGCGTATCCTATGGCAGATCAGATACATAACCAACGTGTAGATCTTGATAACCCCTTTGCAAACATGCCGTCCGTGATGCCAGTAGATTGGTACATCGGTGGAGCAGAGCATGCAGTGCTCCATTTGCTCTATGCTCGGTTCTGGATGCACATCCTACACGATTTAGGCTCAGTGACAGTCCGCGAGCCATTTGCTCGATTGAGAAATGTAGGCATGGTGCAAGCAGAGGATGGCCGAAAAATGAGTAAATCATGGGGAAACGTCATAAATCCCGACGATGTTATCGCTGAGTACGGCGCAGATGCCTTACGAGTGTATGAAATGTTTATGGCTCCATTTGGGCAAGAGATTGCCTGGTCAACCCAAACCCTGCAGGGTGCATACAGGTTTATAAAGCGTGTTTGGCATATATATCAAACACCTGCTAAATTTGCTAATTCAACCCAAGATGAATCGAAAGAGCTTGTTTCTGAGCTTCAAACTACCATTGATAAAATAACTCAGGATATTACGAACGTGAAATTTAATACTCCAATTTCTACACTTATGGGATTTTTGAATAGTTGGGAAGAGGAGGAAAAAAAACTTACGCAGGGCCATGCAGAGAGCTTTCTTAAGCTATTAGCACCATATGCTCCGTACATGACAGAACATCTTTGGATGGAAATTCTAGGCCATTCTGAATCCATTCACACATCTGCGTGGCCAGTAAGCAATCCTGATTTGATGCAGGAGAGCTTGCTTTCAATTGCTGTTCAGGTCAACGGCAAGGTTCGCGACACCATCCAGATTCATCGAGATGCAACACAGGATGAGGCTCTAGAAAAGGCTTTGCAGTCAATAAAGGTGAGGGGCTGGTTACCAGACTCATATAAGGTAATTTATGTTGCGGGCCGGATCTTGTCTATTGTTGCTCAGTAAGGGTGCTAAGCACCTGAGGAGTTGCATGAGACCGATCTATGATACATCAACGTATCTTTTCAATCTCACGCTCCTTTCTCAGGTGCATGTGCACTCAGAGTTTTTCCTCGATTCCAGCATAGAACCGGAAGAATGACACGAAGACCATAATGAGGTTGACTGCGTACTCCACTCCCACACCAGCTGTGGGTGAGAGGTAGATCAGTGCTACATACCCCACGACGTATCCCAGGTGAGTTATCGAGTACCTGTGGTCGATGGGGGTATTGAGCGTGAAGATCGCGAGAATCACCGATAGGGCAAGATTCGAGCTCATTGCATTCCTCTTTTCTGAGTGCACGGTATCACGCGTGCGCGTGACTATCTCCATAGATAGTTCGCAGAGCACCTTATTTCAATGCTGTGTGAGCTATCCACGTGAAGTAATGTAAAGGTTCACAGTGCCTACGTGCAGGCATCAATGAAGGTTGGTGAGCCGGGAGGGATTCGAACCCGCGACCAAGGGCTTAAAAGGCCCCTGCTCTAACCACTGAGCTACCGGCCCATGTTGAACATCCAATTATACCAAATCTCGTAAAAATAGGGTACAATTGTCACCATGCACACGCATTCATACACATTGCCAAACAATCTCCGCGTTCTTCTCATAGACACAAAAGCTTTCCCATCCATCACAACCCTTTTGCTCGTCAAGGCGGGCTCTCGATACGAAACACCTCAGAACAACGGCATAGCTCATTTCTTTGAGCACATGGCATTCAAAGGAAGCAAAAAATATCCGAATGCGCAAGCTTTGGCAGAAATTATCGAGGGCAGAGGTGGTATTTTTAATGCTTTTACGAGCGACGATCACACAGGGTATTATGTCAAAGCTCCTGCACAAGAGGCTGAAACAGTCATTGATGTCATTGGAGATATGATCCAACATCCACTTTTGGAC